>JBMFSZ010000120.1:0-9254 GCA_049967315.1 Desulfomonilaceae bacterium | reverse complement strand
TCGAATCAATATCCAAACCACATAGGAACCTTTTTAAGATATGATTATGGCTTGGCCCACAAAATTTTCGGGGGAGCGGATGTTTTACTTGTTCCATCCAGATATGAACCGTGTGGACTCAATCAACTTTATGCCCTAAAATATGGAGCTGTACCCATAGTTACAGCTACCGGTGGGTTGACGGATACTGTTGAAGAATATGAAGCTGAATCAAATGCGGGAACAGGCTTCAAGTTTTATCCGCCTACCCCCTCGGAACTAGAGAAGGCGGTCTCGAAAGCTATTCGACTTTACCGGGAGCAACCTGATTTTTGGATGCGTTTAATGATTAGAGGTATGAAAAAAGATTACTCATGGAATCGATCGGCCAGAGAATATTTGAAATTGTATAACAGGGCAATTGCTGACAGAAAGGCTTTTATCGGATCCTAAAAGAATTTTAAAAAAAATGGGGACGTTAGTCCCCAAAAGGAATGGAAGGAAATAGTAGTTTCTGTTGTTGTTCGGTTTTCAATCAACCTTTACAATTTTATAAGTCCGCTATTCATTCGATCTGTTGGATATCTTTTAATATAATCCCAGTCCGGCCATCCCTGTCAGGCTACCTAGAATATTTGAGCATAATTCCATACATGGTAAACCGCCACCAAGCAGGTCAGAGGAACCATATGCCATCGGTCCACAGGGGGCTGGACCGCATGGAGCGGGGGCGCAGGGGGCCATCGGCGCTCTTGGAGCGGCATAGGGTCGAGGACCATAAGGCACTGGCGCAGGAGGCGGACCCATGGTGGAACCACCGAGTAAGCTGCCAACCACCAGAAATGGCAATGCTACAACGCCACCACACATTCCTGGAAATGGAGCATCGCCCCAATAGGCGCAGGGATTACCCATAGCTTGACCGCAAGGCGCCGGCGCACAGGGCGCAGGAGCGCACGGCGCAGGCGCTACAGGACCACCGGCCAGTGCGACGCACGCCATTACAAGAATTACAAAAAAAGTTAAAACTGCAAAAACTCTCTTGACCATTATACCCTCCTAGTTTCGGATAGGTCTGTACACATCATAGGTGTGTAAGCTTACAAATTACTTTAAAAGAATGATCCCCATAACCATCCTGGACGGCTGAGGTATCATGTAGTATTTATTGTGTCAAGTAAAATATTTAAAAATGTAACATGATATTTTATATAAAGAAGAGGATATAATGTGTTTCATATAATATTCTGATATAATTGGTGATATATTGAAATACACTCTATAGCCTTAGCAGAATCCCTTTGACGAAATTAACCATAATATATTAATATTAGCTAAATTATGTAACACGCGCGTTTGAAACGTCTCATTCGGGCTTTTAAAGAAACCTTGACCTTCTAATCTAATTGATTAAAACTGCGTGCGTCATGAAAGATTTCTCGAAGCAAATTCTCCGTAACGGTGAACTAAATTCTAGTTACATCCTTATATTCAGTTTTGTGATATTAACCGGACGTGGCCATTTCAGACGATGACCCTTAAAAATTATACCATTTATCTGAGGATAACTTTGGTTTCAGTATTGTGCGTGATGATGCTAGGGTATGGCGCTTGTCTTGCCGTTGGAATAGCTCCGGAACAGATCTACCAACCAGAAATTGACTGGCAAAAAATACTTGGCACGTGGGAAAAACTTCCTGAAGTGACACCCTTGTCAGAAATACCTAACCAGGGTTCAACTCAAGGATTTCGCACTCTGATGACCTTAAGAAAAGACGGAACTTGTCGAGTTTTCAACGCTGACAATCCTTCCGGAATAGATGGCGTCTGGACACATAAAGATCATGCCATGTTTGTCACGATATCTCAGACTAACCGACTTGAGTTTTTTATTTATGGAATTAAGGATGGATTCATGGTTACAAGATCACCGCTGAGAAATGGACTTGATCAACTATGGTCTAGGGTTAAATAAATTAAAAAAATAGCAATAACGCCCTTATGTTGTTAATAAAAGAGGCTTATCTGAAAATATAGCTCGAAAATCAAGGAAATAACCTGTACCCATCAAGTTTGAAATATATAACTAACTGAAAAGAATCTTGTTTAAAAAGATCTGAACAATTGTCTTCACCAAAACTTCGTTGACAATCCCCCACCGTTTCGATATACTTGCCTTGTGGCCGTGGCCTTAAAGTTATAGTTTGTTTAATTTAATATTTGTAGAGCCTTAAATAAAGTATCTAAAGTTAAGCTTTACAAGATTCAGGTATGGGAATCACGTGATATCTTTAGCCACGAGGACTGTTAATAATCGCGGAGTCAAAGAATCTTTGGGTCTGGTTTCGCTTAAAGTCAGGCTAATTGATGTTTTGCGCGTTCTGTTTCTTTTGCTGTCCATAAATTCAATTACTGTTTTTTTCCCGTTAATATGCAGATGTGAAGTTCAAATCAAACCCGAATCTTACGGCTATTTCGATTTTCCGACATGCGTTCGTTATGCATTAGTCCATTCAAATGTTCTTACTAAGAATAGAATAGATATCCAGTTAGCCTCTGTTGACCTCAAAGACGCTCATTCTGAAATCCTTCCCACCCTTCAAGTTAACACTGTGTATTATTTGACCCAAACTGTTAACATTTATAATCCGAATGCTACCCCCTGGAGCGTCCAGTTCCAAATGGTAAACTGGAATCCGTACCTGGCCATATTAAAAATCAAGAGTAAGTCTATCATGGTCGACATTGCCAAAACGTCGCATTACGATAAAATATCGGACACTACATCAAATATTGCTAAAATTTTTTATGGAATTCACTTGCTTGAAAAGTCTATCCGGGGATCAAAACAGATATTAGCTCTTGTTCAGGATAAGCTAAATTACGCTAGAAGCAGGAGCGACCAGGGGAGACTCGATCCTCTTGAATTGCAAGGGTTCCAGAATGATTTTCGTTCTCAGCAAATAAAAGTTAAGTCTTTAGAAGATGAACTTCAGGAGAAGATCAGCGAGCTAAAGGCTATCATAGGCTATCAACCAGATTACTTCCTGCCTCTTGATACTCGAGACGCTGCTAATCAGATCTTGAACGGGTTCAAATCTGATTGGATAACATTCACGGATGTTCAAGGTGGCAATCTTCAATTAAAAATTTCGGCCAAAAAAGAACAGGTACAGTCAAATGCAGTCACAGGGTCTTACGTTGCGCTTGTTCCTCAGCCGCAGTTGGTTTTTGAGCAGGATGCAAACGTCCCCAACGCAGCATCCGGCCTCAATTTGGGCATAGGTGTTAACTACACCCTGTGGGATGGTTTCAAACGATCACGTGATATAAAAAGGCAAAAGTTGTTAGCTCAAAAATATAATCTAGATCGCGAAGAACTTTCCCAGCAACTCTATCTGCGTTTCAAGAAACTCAAGAATGGTATGGAGCTTGCGACTGAGAAAGAAAGTCTTTCTCGAGAGCGCTCCAAATTGGCTGACCTCGCCGAAGAGAAAGCTTTAAACAATTACAAATCGGGCCTCATTGACTATGGTCAATATGTCGATCAAAGAATAAAAAAAACGCAGGCCCACCTAGATGTTTCAGATAGTTTCAAGTCACGCGTTAATGCTCTCATTGATTTGGCGACGATTTCAGGAGGTTTGAACAAATACAATGCCGCAATCCGATATTGATAAACCCAGACGACGCCTAAAGAGATTTGGTGTTCTGTTAGGGAGTGTTGTGGCTTTGGTTGCACTAGCGCTTTTGCTATTGACCCATGAACCTAGGAAAGCGGAGTCCAGTCCTCCCCCGGTAAAAGCCGCTATAGTTCCCCAGATTGCAGACGCCAAATCAGAAGCCGAAATTACTTTCAGAGGGAAAAGTTTCTCCGTTTTTCAACGAAAACTTCTCATGCCGTACGGTGGGGAAATTCTATCTGTTGAGGTTAAAGAAGGACAGCCTGTTAACGAAAATGATTTACTTGTTAAATACCGATTGAATCGCCAGGCGATGATCGAAGTCACGGGTATTCTATATCCCGCCAAAGTTCAGGATCTGAAACAAGCCGTTTTTGAACAGAAAACAACGAGAGACAAACTCAGGGATGTTAAATTGAAAATCGGTGAGATGGATTTGGAAAAAGCCAAACAAAATCTGGCTGATATTCGGCAGTTGTGGGATAAGAAATTGGTGGAACGAGAGGCTCTGAGAGACGCGGAACGAAATTACGAAACAGCAAGCAAAAATCTTTTGGCAACCAGGAATTCACTTAAACAGGCAGAAGAAAGTTTAGCGAAAACAGAGGAAGATTTGAAATTTTATGAGGACAAATATAAACGTGACCTGGATTTACTGGAGTATCAAACTAGAAGGTCCTTTAAGGATTCAGGTATTCCCAATGATATAGCTTTTCTCAAGGCTCCGATAAACGGTCAGGTTCTGTGGTTGTCACCAGATCTCAGGGTAGACGCTGAAGTTCCTGCTGGCTTTGCCGCTGTTACAATTGCCCCAACTAACCCGATGGTCGTGCGGTGCAAGGTTCACGAACTGGATTTGGTTAAACTGAAGATGGGAGACAGAGGATCAGTGATTTTTGACGCTATACCTGACAAGAAATATGCCTGTAAGGTAAGCCGTATTCCTTGGGTAAGCCGCAATCCGGCCCTTGAGGTTCCCGCTGACTACGAAATTGAATGCCTTCTCGAAAACGCTGACGGGAAGATCAAGGATGGTCTAACTTGCAATGTAAGGGTTACTGTGGCCCAATAGAGAATCATCCCAGAATGTGTAACTAATCACTTAAGGAGGCGTGGCGTTTTATCCCTTCACAAATTTTTAAAAATTTCATGTCAGGTCACGTTATCTGGGTCTATAGCATCCCAATCGTTTTCTCCCTTATATCCGCCTACGTTTTCCTCCTTCTTGGTATCTTAAGAATAACTAGAAAGAATGGTGAGGCGAGTTCTAAAATTCAAGATGATTTTTCCCCTAGGATCCAAATTCTGATACCCGTTACTGGGATAAACGACAAGTCTAGAGAAATCCTAAGGACACTTCTCGTTCAGGATTACCGAAATTATGGCGTTACCTTTATCGTGGAAAGCGAAGCGGATCCAGTATATCCTCTAATCAATGAATTTTACTCCGAGTTCAAACACGTAGAAATTAAGATTAGCGGAACATCCTCAAAATCTGGTCAAAAGAATTTCGGATTGATTAAGGCCGTGTCAGCATTGTCGACTGATGTTGAGATCCTAGTCTTTTGCGACAGCTCCAACGAGGCTGAATCCGATTGGCTTGGGAAAATTTCTAGGCCTGTACGAGATGGACACTTTGAGGTTTGCACTACATTTCGTTCTTTCGTGCCCGAAACAATCAATATACCGGGAGTATGCCAGGCAATCTACGCGACAACCGTGTTTGCTTTACTTGCAGTCATGCCAAAACCATGGGGCGGAGCCACGGTAATTCGAAAAAGTACGTTCGACAGGCTGAAAGTTGCAAATGCTTGGTCTAACACTGTAGTGGACGATCTTACACTCGGGAACGTTTTGAACAAGGCAAACGTCAGAATTTATGTTTCCGGGAAAAATTTTCTTCGGTCTCCGATTAAAAACCAAACCTTTAAACGTCTTTTCGGCTTCCTGGATCGTCAAATACTCTTCCCAAAATTCACGAACCCCGGAATATGGGTTTTTACGGTATTTTGGCATATTTGCTTGTGTACATCTCTGATCATTTCCTCAATGGGTGTGTTTACTTACCTGTTTCGACTGTCAACGCCAGAATTCGCTATAATTGGGGCAATATTCTGGATAGCTATTTTGGCCCTTTTGGCTCTTCTCAGGACCGTAAACCAGACGAATATACCTATCGCAAAATGGTTTACGGCGTTTCCAGTTCTGGTTCTTGTTGCCACCTATATCTGTGTCCGATCAATATTTCTGAATTATATAGACTGGTACGGCAAAAGATATTATTGCGGTTATGGAGGAGTAGTTTCCGTTATCCGGAAAATTGAAAAGTGAGATAATCTTTTCCTGCCGAATTGTTACTAAGAATATGATAGACGCAATATTGTTAGCTGCAGGGCTCTCCACAAGGATGGGAACGGATAAAACGGCCCTGAAAATATCCGGACGCACGATATTGGCCAATGCCTTGGACCAAGCGGTCAAATCAGGTTTAAGCAAGATAATCGTCGTTACTAGGCGTCCTATCCAAGAGCGTGCTGCAGAACACGAGTGGGGCTGTGAGAAGGAGCGGATTGTTAATATAATCAATAGGAAGCCGGAATCCGGGATGTCGTATTCGATCAAAACTGGGATGAGCGTCATTAATGAAACAGCTGACGGTGTCATGATAATCTTGGCCGATCAAGTGGGGCTCGATTCTTCTGTAATCGACAAACTCGTTTCCGCTTTCTTTGAGAATCCTGGGAAAATTATTGTCCCTACAATAAAAGATCGAAGGACAACGCCTGTAATTTTCCCAGCCAGATTTTTTAGTGATCTAAGAGAGCTTACCGGCGACAAAGGGGGTCGGGAAATAATAAATTCAAACACAAATTTACTAAAAACTGTCGAATTTGCGAATGATTATGACGACCACGATATAGACACTGCCGAAGATTATTTGAGAATTATCTCCAGGAAAAATAGAGATTGAAGCAAATCCATGAAAATACGTATTGCCAAAACGGCTGGCTTTTGTATGGGTGTAAGGCGAGCCGTTGATTTAGCGCTCGATTTGAAGCGTCAGAAGCCACCTGAACCAATAGTCACATATGGCCCATTGATTCACAACCCTCAGACACTGGAATTGTTGGAAAGTCGAGGTATCACTCAACAGAATTCTATAGAGCAAATAAACGCTGGCACAGCCATCATAAGGGCTCACGGAATATCCCCCAAAGAACGTAAGCTTCTGGAAACAAAGAACATAAATATTGTCGACGCTACCTGCCCTAGAGTTACTCGAGTCCAGGCTTTGATCCATAAGCATGCCCAAAAGAATGACTTTTGCGTCATCGTAGGCGATGAGGACCACCCTGAGGTGAGGGCGCTGATAGGATTTGCCACCGCTGGTTCGGTTGCCGTTTCCGGTCCGGGGATGGCTGACAAATTGGAAGCCATACCGCCAGAGCGATCTGTGTGTGTTGTTGCTCAAACAACCCAGGAACCGTACAAATTTAAACAAGTAGTTGAGCTTCTGAAAAGGAGGGGATTTGACTTAAGCGTATACGACACTATCTGTGACTCCACGAAGAAAAGGCAAGCTGAAGTCAAGGACCTGGCCAAGCAAGTAGACTTGGTTATCGTTGTTGGCGGAAAAGGATCCGGAAACACTAGGAGACTATTAGAGGTTGCAAGCGAATATTGCCCAAAAGCCATTCATATTGAAACCGCAGACGAGTTGTCAATTCTCGATCTGAGAGGGGTTAATAACATAGGAGTAACGGCTGGGGCTAGTACGCCAAACTGGCAGATAAGGTCTGTAATCGACAAAATTAAGCAACTTGACCTATCTAAACGTTCGGGGGTATGGCCTACGATAAGGGGCGCGCTTGATATAACTATAATGACCTATTTATGGGCGGCCATGGGAGGAGTGGGGCTTACTCTAGTCTGTGATACTTTGCAAAATAACGCGCTCAATGTCTATTCGGCAGTCATGACAGGACTTTTCGTCTTCTCAATGCATTTGCTAAACCGAATTCAGGAAAGATCGGGCGCTTTACGGTTTAATACTCCAGAAATAGCGTCTTTTTACTTAAAGCACGAAACCCTTCTTTCAGCTTTGGGGATAGTTTCCGGCGCTATGGCCATAGGTGTATCGTTAAAACTGGGCACAGACTCAATGTTGCTGCTGGTTGGCATGATTATTACCGGAATGCTGTATCCTTTACCGGTTCTAGAATGGTTTGGGGTTCAAAACACAAAATGGAAGTCCCTAAAGGATATTCCAGGATCAAAAACTCCACTTGTGGCGCTAGGGTGGGCTATCTCTGCGTCTATCATCCCCGCATTTTCGAAAAACCCTGCTATGGGGCTGCCATCTCTATTTACTTCTTTTGTCCTGGCGGCTTTGATGGTGTTTTGGAGGACTGCTCTTTCAGACTTAATTGACATTCAAGGAGACAGAATTGGAGGCCGCGAAACGATACCAATCATTTTCGGTGGTCGTGTAACCCAAAGAATTCTGAACGTAACTCTCCTATTTTTAACTACAATCATGGTGGTAGCAGGATTGTTTCACCGAATAACTCCGTTCGGTTTTATCCTGCTGTCAAATGTGTTGATTTTTAAAGCTCTCTTTGAGTTCTATAGAAAAGGTCGGATGGCTGACCGGCTGATTTACGAAGGGATGGTTGACGGAAATTTTATAATGGCGGGAATTTTTAGTCTGATTTACAGATTTCTGCTCTGAAGCCTTAATTGTGCTTGACATATTTGTTTAACTGCGATAAAAAAATTGTTTTTATAGAGGAACCGTTTGCTGGCGTAGCTCAACCGGTAGAGCAGCTGATTTGTAATCAGCAGGTTGCGGGTTCGAGTCCCATCGCCAGCTCCAGTCGTGGAGGGGTTCCCGAGTGGCTAAAGGGGGCAGACTGTAAATCTGTTGGCGACGCCTTCGGAGGTTCGAATCCTCCCCCCTCCACCACCACAAAGACGGCCTCTGGTAAGCGCTGCGGGAATAGCTCAGTTGGTAGAGCGTCAGCCTTCCAAGCTGAACGTCGCGGGTTCGAGTCCCGTTTCCCGCTCCAATTTTTTTATGCGTCTCTATTGAAACCGTGGAGACACATCAGACTAGAGAGGCCCCCGAGCGAGTCTCCATGTGACGCCAGATAATCGAGTCGGCCCACGTAGCTCAGTAGGTAGAGCACTTCCTTGGTAAGGAAGAGGTTCACCGGTTCGATCCCGGTCGTGGGCTCCACAAAAATTACCAGGAGACTCTAGACCTATAAAAAATACATATAAAATGAATCGAAATTTTTCCGGTATTTTTCTGCCGAATATTCAAGGAGGAGCCCATGGGCAAGGCGAAGTTTGAGCGTACGAAGCCACACGTGAACGTAGGGACAATAGGTCACATCGATCACGGAAAGACGACGTTAACGGCGGCTATAACGCGGACGTTGGCGAAGAAGGGTTTTGCGTCGTATGTTCCATTTGAGGAGATAGACAAGGCGCCTGAGGAGAAGGAGCGCGGTATAACGATAGCGACGGCGCATGTTGAGTATCAGACGGACAATCGTCATTACGCTCATGTGGATTGTCCGGGTCACG
>JBMFSZ010000119.1:0-9285 GCA_049967315.1 Desulfomonilaceae bacterium | reverse complement strand
CCGTTTTCATTAATGCTTGATTCCGAGGACCACCCCTTTGGTCAGGATAGGCTCATAAGCATGATTCCGTCTGCAGATATTCTAAAGGCGGGACGAATGAAGAATAACACACAAAAGATAAAGGACAAAAATGACCTTGTTATTTTTGAGTCGATCCCCTGGGTGACTGAAGATAGTCTTCGAGAAGCATCTGGAGCTGACAAATCTCGCAAAAAGGCGACAACAAAACTCACTGAAGGTGAAAAAATAGAGAAACTGATCCTATCGAACAGCGTATACCCCAAACCATCAGATATTGTTATTAGCGTACAAAAGCTTTTTAACAATTTTTCCGTATTTGTAGGCCCCACAGCGACGATAAACCGATTAAAAGAAATTAAGCCGCGTTCACAAAAAGTGGCCATTTTGGCTGTCCCTTTAGGGGTGAAAGATTCGATATCTCTTGACAGTCAGCCATGTTTCTATTTTTCACCTAACAAAACTGGCGAAAGACGTCTACCAGTTAAGAACCTCTTTGCTGTCCCTATGTCATCAGCGCTAACCGTACTCCCAATATCGTGGTTTGAAATTCAAGATGCGGAGAATTCCACCGGCGAAGGTCCTTTGCTGATGGAGTTGGCCTTTATCTACTCGGGCTCCCGGCTCACTATCATAAATTATTCAGACCCTAATTGGGGGTCTGAACAACCATTTCTAACAAATGTACTGAAAAAGATCACAGCTAAAGAGACCCCTGCCCAAGCTCTGGCAGATGTTCCTCGAGAGTTACCAAATGGTATGGATTCATCTTTCGACGGGAGGCCACCATCCTGGTCCGGCTGGTTACTCCTGGGGGATCCAAACAAGTAGCGTTTGGAACATCATGAAAGGATTGGCTGGTCGTGTCGCAATTAACACGCCCGAGGCGTACTTTGGAAAAAGTAATTCCGGATCGGGCGTCGTCTTTTTACTAGCCAGCCAGTTTCTTTGAAAGCCTTGAGATAGTTCTAGACGCGGTATTTTTGTGGAAAATCCCTTTGGTGACTCCTTTGCTTAACAAGGATACCGTCACGTTTAGAAGACTTCCAGCATCAGCCGTTTTTTCTTCAGCCGCTTTTAGATATTTTTTCACGGAAGTTTTTACTTTTGATTTGTAAGATATGTTTCTAAGTCGTTTCTTTTCATTTTGTCGCATTCTTTTCAAGGCGGATGGATGATTGGCCATTAATCGCTCCTTCTATGTTTTGCTCTTCAGTCATGTTTGCACAATTGGTAACAGGAGTTGGGCAATCTGCAAAATGGCAGGCAAGAGCTTCCCACCAATTATCATCGAATTTTTCTATATCTCAAAAAACCGCATATAATGTCAATAGTTTTCGCGACCTTTAAGAAAGCTCCCTTCCATTAGTCGTGAAAAAAAGATAATTTAGTGCGAAGAAAATTGGCTATAGTATCTTTCCCAGCTTCGAGATGTTTGAGGTATTGGCTTTTGGGTCTGATTGTTCGAAAACAGATTGTTCTGAAAGGGACTTTGCAGGGTATCGGTTTCAGACCAACCGTTTATAGATTAGCCCGGTTACATGACCTGTCAGGCTGGGTCATAAATACCTCAGAGGCTGTTCGCATTGAGATAGAAGGACCTGCAAAACGATGTGACGAATTCATTGATGAACTTTCCAGATCGACTCCAGAACCAGGTCACATTGATTCAATTGAAATCCTTCAAAAATTTCCTCTAGGGGAAAGTTCGTTTCGTATTTGCGCAAGTCAGGCGACAAAAAGGGAGATTACTCCTATCCCCCCAGACGTAGCCATCTGCCCTGAATGCTTGTCGGAGCTTTTCGACCCAGAAAACCGAAGATTCCTATTCCCTTTTATAACTTGCACGCTATGCGGTCCCCGTTACACTGTGGTTCGTTCATTCCCTTATGATAGGGAGAGAACAAGCATGGCTGACTTTGTAATGTGTGAAGAATGCGCCGAGGAATACTCGAATCCTGAAGACCGGAGATTCCACTCACAAACTAATTCCTGTCCAAAGTGTGGCCCGATGATTTCATTGCTGGATCAGAACGGAGAAACTATTCCGGAAGATCCTATAATAGAGTGTATTAGACTGCTCAAAGACGGAAAAATTGTCGCGATCAAGGGAATAGGAGGATTTCATCTCGCCGTAGACGCGTTGAATGAGGACGCTGTCAAGAGATTACGCGATCGTAAGGGCAGACCAGAAAAGCCGTTTGCGGTTATGAGCCGAGATCTCACGGAAATTGAAAAGTTATGTGAGGTTGATCCGAATGAAGTAAAAATCCTGACATCTGCCGCCGCTCCAATAGTCCTGCTAAAGGCCCGCGGAGAGAAACTTGCCGGAAGCATAGCATATAGCCTTAAAACCCTCGGAATAATGCTACCCTATGCGCCAATCCATCACCTCTTGTTCAGGCACCCTTATTTTAAATCTGGCCAATCTCTTTCGAATCTGGTCATGACATCCGGGAATCTGTCTGATGAACCAATTGTCTCAGAGAACGAGGAGGCTATTGAACGGCTCAACTCAATTGCCGACGCATTTCTGATTCACAATCGCCAAATTGTCCTGAAAGCCGATGATTCAATTGTGAGGGTGATCAAGAAAAATCCTACCGTTCTGCGACGATCGCGCGGCTATGTTCCTCTTAGCTTCAGATTGAACGACGCATCCCCTCTGCAAGGCCCAACGCCTTGCAACTTGGGAGAGGCGCCCACGATACTGGGGGTCGGCGCAGACCTGAAAAACGCTCCCGCTATTCTTGATGGATCCCTGGTGACACCAGGGCCTCATGTAGGAGATCTAGAGTCACCAGAGGTTCAAGACCACTTCACACGGACAATTCAAACTTTTACCAATTATCTCGATGTTAGTCCTGAGGTGATAGCTTACGACCCACACCCGGCCTATTTTAGTTCTCAATTGGCGCACGAGCATGACAAATTTCTGGTCCCCGTTTATCATCACCATGCTCACGCGGCAAGCCTGCTCCTTGAGAATAGAATTATGGGGCCTTGTATTTTCGTGGTTTTTGATGGCACCGGTTACGGTAATGATGGAACAATTTGGGGTGGAGAGTTTTTATTTGCTAGCAGACTTGAATTCAAAAGATTGGCTAGATTGAGGCCCTTCCCTTTAATAGGCGCCGAAGCGGCGATCAGAGAGCCTTTAAGGATTGCAGCGGCATTGCTCGCAATTTCTAACAACGGCTCGATTCCGGACGTCACTTTACCGATTTTTGGCGATTCAGTAGATAGAGTCAATCTTTGGATTGAGGCTTGGAAAAGCGGAATCAACGCGCCTCAGACTTCATCCGCGGGTAGATTATTTGATGCGGCCGCAACTGTAGCTGGGTTCAGGCAATCGGTTACTTTTGAAGGGCAGGCTGCAATGTGGCTGGAATCTATCGTCGATGAACATGAAAAAAGCTCTTACCCCGTTGATTTCAACTATAATCAGGGTGTATTGGAACCAGACACAGCATCAATATTGTTTGCGATGGCTCGGGACGCTCTAGGGGGAACTGGAAAGGAAAAGCTGGCAGCACGCTTTCACAATACACTTGCTGAGTTGATTTTCCGAACGGTTCAAAGATTGACCAATCCAGAATCCTCGATACCAGTTGGACTAACTGGTGGCTGTTTTCAGAACAAGAGGCTGATGGAAAGCGCTTTAGATCGTCTGGTTCAGGCGAAATTCGAGGTTTTGACTCACAGGGATGTGCCAGTAAATGATGGAGGAATTGGAATTGGTCAGGTCGTTGTAGGGCGGGAAATCTGGTTGTCACACCGGAAACGGCGGGGCCAGGATAAAAAGTAATATAAAATTTTGATAATCCTTTTAAAAAGATATAGGAAAGGTCTAAGGACGCATACATGTGTTTAGCAGTTCCGATGAAACTTGTAGAATTTACCGGTGATGGTGTAGGAAGAGTGGACGCTGGTGGGGTTAAAGCAGACGTTAGTCTTGTCATGGCCCCAGAAGCCAAAATTGGAGATTACTTAATTATTCATGCAGGGTTTGCTATTGAGGTTCTCGATCACGAGGAAGCAATGGCAAGACTGGATCTTTTCAGGGAACTCGCTGAAGCCACAGCAGATGAGGCCATAAATTGAAAATAAATATCGAACAAAAGGCAGCTCAAAAACTGGCCTCAGACATAAATTTCATGCTTTCAGAACACGCTGGATCCGTCAAATTTATGGAAGTATGTGGCACTCACACGATGGCGATTCATTCTTCCGGAATAAAAAGCTTATTCACCAAAAAATTGTTGCTAGTTTCGGGTCCAGGCTGTCCTGTCTGCGTTACTGAAAAGTTGTTCATCGATCAGGCGATTTTTTTGGGTGCGGAACACAGGGCTTGCATTGCCACTTTTGGTGATTTGATTAGAGTTCCGGGTTCTGAAGGATCTCTCGCTGACTTAAGATCAAAAGGCGGGCTTGTCAGGGTAGTTTATTCCCCTATGGACACAATTAAAATTGCTGTAGACATGGCGCCCAAACCGGTTATCTTTCTCGGAGTTGGATTCGAGACGACAATACCAACTGTAGCAGCCACGCTGAAAGCCGCCAAAGCGAAAAACATACGGAATCTCTTCGTCTTGCCAGCATTTAAGACCATTCACAGACCGCTGAAGATTTTAGCGTCCCAACCCGGACTCACGGGATTCATATTACCTGGCCATGTTTCAGCCATCATAGGCGCGGATTCTTATCGTTACTTGGTGGAAGATTACCATAAACCTGGGGTTGTGACTGGATTCGACGCATTGGACATACTCGTGGCCATCCGCAGCCTTGTACAAATGGCTCTGAACAAAGAAGCCCGAATTGAAAACAAATATAAAACGGTAGTAAAACCTAAAGGAAACGCTGTAGCCACGGCTTTAATCAACGAGGTTTTTGAGCCAGCGGAAGCCAAGTGGCGCGGATTGGGCCTTATTCCCGATAGTGGCCTCAGTTTGAAAACGCCGTATGAAACATTTGACGCCTATAAACAATTTCGGATTCAGGTTGACCCTGCTGCGGATGACGCTCGTTGTAAATGCGCACGTATACTAACAGGAGAGCTTACCCCATACCAATGCGGTCTGTTCGGGAAAGAATGTGTTCCGGAAACACCTGTGGGACCGTGTATGGTTTCGTCGGAAGGAACCTGTGCAGCATATTACAAATATGGAGGAAGTCCTTTTGAATAATAAGTCTAAGGTCAACGCCATTTCGCTGGCGCACGGAGGTGGCGGCAAGATCAGTGGACAATTAATCCATGATTTGATTCTTCCCAAACTTGATCGCGGGAGACTGGCGGAATTGCCTGATTCGGTCGTACTATCAAACATTGGGGAAAAAATTGCCTTTACCACTGACTCCTTTGTAGTTTCACCGATTTTTTTCCCGGGTGGCAACATTGGATCTCTGTCAGTTCATGGAACGTGTAACGATTTGGCTTGTTCAGGGGCTCAGCCCATTTTTCTCTCTGTTGGGCTGATTTTGGAGGAAGGGCTCATTCTCGAAGAACTTTCCAATGTACTGGACTCGATGGCTGAGGCAGCGGACACCTCTGGCGTAGAAATAGTCACAGGGGATACCAAAGTCACACCGAAAGGGGCAACAGACCGTATCTTCATTAACACGGCCGGAATAGGCAGGATAAGATCAAATGTTGAATTATCCGCTTCCCGGATTGTCCCAGGAGACGCCGTTTTTGTGAGTGGACCTGTAGGAAATCACGGCATGGCAGTGATGTTGAGCCGTGCGGAGTTTTCCTTTGACTTCGATATCAAATCCGATTCTGCAAGTGTATGGCCTATAGTTGAACGTCTGCTGGGCCTTGGGGATGGTTTGAAATTCCTTCGTGACCCGACGAGAGGAGGAATTAGCGCTACACTCAATGAGATATCACGACTAACTGGATTTACAGTTCTTGTCGATGAGTCCAGGATACCAATATTGCCTGAAGTTCACGCAGCGGCTGAAATTCTTGGAATTAATCCTTTGGAAGCCGCTAACGAAGGTAAAATCGTCGCGGTCATAGACAGGGACATGGTAGAGCAAGCCCTTGAGTTGTTTGGTAACTGTCCCCAATCGACCAGAGCCTCACTTATTGGAGAAATCAAGCCTGAACGCAAAGCTCGGGTTGTTATGAAAACACGTATAGGTGGATCGCGTATCCTTTCGGAGCCTATGGGTGAATTGCTTCCCAGGATTTGCTGATATATAGAGATTCTTTACCCAGTACCGTTTTGGTAAGATCAGTGGCTACTCCGGCACTTTGTGATGAAGGAAAGTTAAAATGGATCAAGGCATTAAACAGGAAATAGCTCAAAATACGGGATCTCCGTGCTGTGTCAAAAATTCAAATATTCTCAACAAAGATCGAAGCGAAGACAATCCTTATGTGAATGCCCTAACCCAATTCGATAAGGCGGTTGCTCATTTAAATTTGAAACGTGGTGTTACTGACATGCTCCGCTGTCCAAAACGTGAGTTGTCGGTAAATTTCCCGGTCATGATGGATAATGGCAACATAATTATTTTCCAGGGTTATCGGGTCCATCATTCTACGGTAAAAGGTCCAACAAAAGGTGGAATAAGATACGCACCCAGCGTTTCTCTGGATGACGTCCGGGCCCTAGCCATGTGGATGACCTGGAAATGCGCTCTTATGAATCTTCCTTACGGCGGCGCTAAAGGCGGTGTAGTCGTCAACCCGAAGCTATTGTCGCTCAGAGAGTTGGAGCGGTTGACGAGAAGGTATTCTACTGAGATCAGTGTATTAATGGGGCCAGAAAGCGATATCCCCGCTCCTGATGTAGGTACTAATCCTCAGGTAATGGCTTGGATGATGGACACGTATTCCATGCACAGAGGGTTCTCGATTCCAGCAGTGGTTACCGGCAAGCCTGTAGAAATTGGTGGGTCGTTGGGTAGAACCGAGGCTACTGGACGCGGAGTTGTATTTTGTGTACTGGAAGCTTTGAAGCTTAAAGGGATAAGCCCCGAAAAAGCGAGTGTAGCCGTTCAGGGATTTGGAAACGTGGGCTCTGTAGCCGCCAAGATGGCCCACGAATTTGGGATGAAGGTAATCGCTGTGAGTGGCTCCAAGGGCGGGCTATATAGTAGCAAAGGGATCGACCCGTCAGACGTGACCCGTCACATTGAAAAAGGCAGTGACCTAACCAGTTTTACCGGTGCGGATACTATTTCCAACGAAGAACTGCTGACATTGGATTGTGATGTATTAATCGCCGCGGCTATTGAAAACCAGATTACCTCGAATAATGCCGACAAGATTCGCGCCAGGATTGTTGCAGAGGGAGCAAATGGTCCAACTACACCAAAGGCTGATGAAATACTGAACGAAAGAGGTATATTTGTAATTCCTGATATATTGTGCAACGCTGGAGGCGTAACAGTCAGTTACCTCGAATGGGTTCAGGACCTTCAGGCTTTCTTTTGGCCTGTAGAAGAAATAAACCGTAAGCTTCAGTATCTGATGGTAAAAGCTTTTGAAAGCGTGATCGCCTCTGGTAAGCAATTCAGGGTTTCAAACAGGGAAGCAGCTCAGATACTTGCTATTCAGCGTATTTCCGACGCGATAGTCATCCGGGGGATTTATCCTTAAGGAGTTTGAGCAGTTAATTAGGACTTTGGTGACGAGGTTCGCCAATTTTCCAGATCTTCGATGATGCGTTTGCCTGTGGCGTACTTGTCCAGCTTACACGGAATTGATCGTGAAGCCGAGGCAACGAATTTGATTATTTTATGACCAAAGTCGGTTTCTAGCGCTTCATCTTCATTTAATACCATAATATTGGGAGGTTGAATACTTCTAGCTCTCTGTTCCTGTTCACCGGATCCATGACTCTCTGGTACTATAACTGCCTTTACTCCGGTTAACAGGATCTCATTCATCGTATTGTAGCCTGCTCTCGATATAACTAAATCCGCGTGGTTGAAGAGATCAACGAGATCGAGCGTAAATCCCACGAAACGGATACCGTTTCCTGAAGGATGAGACCGGAGAGTCTCGCTGGACGTTTGGTCAAGATAAGTGTCCAGGACGAAAACGATCTCATATTTTGATTTCAGATTATATTTATTAATGAAATCAAAGATCCGCAAAGACAAGTCCAGAACACGACAGTTACGACCTAACGAGACCACAATCAGAGGGCGGTCGTGCAATCCGAACCGCTCCAATACCTTTTCTCTTTTTGGTAATTCATCAAGGGTCCTGTTTGTAATTTTTCCGAGATAATGAATCTTCTTTTCAAGCTCGGAATCATTTCCAAGGAACTCTCGGTTAATATCGATAACTTCCCTGTCTTCAAGCACATACATGAAATCATATAACGAACCAATGTTGATGGATTCGGAACGATGCCTGGGGTTCTGGTAAGGAATTCGGAGCAACGGAACCCATTTCATGATTCCACGGCAAATATGCACAAGAGCAAAATCCACCGGCCCACCTTTGCGCATCCATTTTTTCATAAGCAGGGGAATCAATTCGCTCATTTGTCCAGTCATGTTGTGCTCTATGATGAGCGCATCGGGTTGTAAAAAGTCAAAGCTGGCAAGAATTAGTCGTTGACGAAAATCAAAAATGTTTTCGAGTTCAAAACCGGACAGGTATCTCGATCGGAGGGGATTGCCCCTGCTATCTATATCGAGTTTCACTGATGGTAATTTTATTACTTCAATCCCTTCTCTGAAAAAAACCTGAGGGACGGAGGTCCCCGACACAATCAGAAAATCTATATCCGGGCGCCATTTTTTGATCCCAGTAATAACGGCTGCCGTCCTAAACGCATGTCCAACTCCTATCGAGTTATGGGTATATACGAGAATCCTCTTAATATTATGACTCATTGTTTCAAAAGGGTCCTGTTCAGCTCATGCTTTTGGAAACAAATCCAAACTTGAAAACTACGTATAAATAAAAAACCATAGAATATGTATGATCCTGTTTTTGATTAGATCACACAACCAAGCGCATCGCAACCTCGTAGCTCAAGAGATTCAGCGAAATGACAAGCAACCAGATGACCTGGATTGATTTCTCTGAGAACTGGCTCTTCTGTTGAGCAGATTTCTTTTGAATAAATACACCGTGGATGGAATGAGCATCCTGAAGGAGGATTGATTGGGTCCGCCGGATCGCCTCTAAGTATTATTTTACGACCCAGCAGTTCGGGCCGGGTGGTAGGCACATTTGACATAAGGGCTTCCGTGTAGGGATGTTGAGGCTGTTTAAAAAGTACCTCCGCAGAA
>JBMFSZ010000118.1:0-9288 GCA_049967315.1 Desulfomonilaceae bacterium | reverse complement strand
CTGGGATTATAATCTGAGTTTCCGTTGAAAGAACTTGATCTGTAAAAGCTGCCAAGGAGGAGTGGATGAAGCCGATTCGATATAAAAAGGAAATGGTGGATGAATTCGTAAAAAACGGATATTGGACCAACGAAACCTTTTATGATTTCTGGGACAGAAACGCTCGTGAATACGGCGACAGGGAAGCCCTGGTTGATTCGAAATACCGACTCACATGGGCCGAAGCCAAACGTCTGGTTGACGCTATGGCCATTTCATGGGTGGAGATGGGGATTCCAAAACATGCTCGTGTTATCATCCAGTCCCCCAATAGCGTTTACGGTTTTTTGTCAAGAATAGCATGTGAGAGAGCGGGACTGATCTCGTTGACCGTTTATCCATATCTTCGCCAAAGAGAACTTGAATACATGGTTCAGAGGACCGAGGCTTCGGCCGTTATTATCGTCAGTGTGTACAACAAATTCGATTACCTGGACATGTATAAGGGTCTCCAGAAGCAATTTCCCCATTTGAAAAACATATTTCTTTTTGACAATGAAGTGCCGGACTCGGCCCCTGACGGGACATTTTCACTCACGAGCATCGTGAATGATCGTGTTCAAAAGCCTGTGGATGAAAGCATCCTTGCTGAAAGGAGACTTGACCCTATATGGAACGTGGCCTTATTGACCACTACATCCGGAACTACCGGGATACCGAAACTGGTAGAATGGCCAATGGCTCCAAGGGTTTGCACCTCCAAAGGTCGCGTTGATATCTGGAAATTAACCAAAGATGATATAACCATGGCCATCGCTCCTCATGCGGGAGGAGCAGCAGGCACACTAACGTATTTTGCTGCTCCACTCGTCGGGGCTAAGACAGTCATGCTTGAGGAATTCTCTCCCGACGGAGCGTTGGCCCTCATCGAAAAGGAGAGAGCAACGGCTATAGGTGTCGTACCGACACATCTGGTTCGAATGCTTGATGCTGACACATCGAAGTATGATCTTAGTTCCCTTCGATTCATCCGTTCAGCAGGTGGGTATCTCTCGCCACAAATCGCTGAAGAAGCTGAAAAGGCGTTCGGAGCGTCCATCACGAGTGACCTCGGGACTCAGGACATGGGTTCAGTTTCCGGGTGTAGAGTTGAAGACTCGCGAGATCTCAGAAGGCGAACGGTTGGAAGGATGCTGCCCGGAAACAAGGTACGGTTAATGGACCAGGAGAACAAGAGAGAAGTGCCGGAAGGAGAACCAGGTGTCCTCTACTTCCGGGGGCCCCATGCCCCTGCAGGTTATTATCGTGACGAGGAATTGACTGCTACCGTCTTTGATCCTGACGGATGGACCACCACAGGTGACATAGTAAAATTTGATCAGGACTGCCTCTGGATACTTGGGAGAGCCAAGGACATGATCATACGTGGAGGGCAGAACATTTATCCTGCCGAGATAGAGGGTTTGCTTAACGACCATCCAAAAGTTGCATCAGTTGCCGTGGTTGGCTACCCTGACAGGGAAATGGGCGAACGAGCTTGCGCATATGTTATCCCTAAATCCGGGCAGGAATTCACTTTCAAGGAAATGGTGGAATTCTTGAAATCAAAGAACATAGCTATGTTCAAACTGCCCGAAAGGCTGGAAGTCGTATCGGAGTTTCCCGCTGTGGGCGACTCCGGCAAGGTTAATAAAGAGACATTGAAAAAGGATATTAGAGAAAAGCTGGAACTGGAGGCTAAATCCTGATGGAACGCGTAGCGCTGCTCCTGTCGACACTTGATACCAAGGGACTGGAAACATTTTATCTAAGGGATGCGATCAAGGCAAAAGGTTGTGAATGTCTGATCCTTGACATGAGCATGTCGGGAGAATTTCCTGGAGCTGACATAACAGCGGCTGACACGGCACGCGCGGCGGGGACTGATATTGAGGAAATACGTTCATCAAGAGAGAGAAAAAAAATTACAAGGCAAATGATTACAGGGGCAACGCAATTAGCCTGTGACCTGATGAACGCGAAACGTCTGGGTGGAGTGATCGGCCTGGGCGGATCCACAGGCAGTCTCATGGCTACTGATGTCATGAGGGCCTTACCGTTCGGCGTTCCCAAATTGATGGTGTCGTCCACCGCGGCATTGCCTGGGTTGGCAACTCGGTACATTGGAACCGGAGACATTGCCATCTTCCACACTGTCATAGAAATTTCCGGATTGTCAAAACCCTTGATGAATCTCCTTGACAGGGCAGCCGCCGCAATCGTGGGTATGTGCGGGGTTGATCAGCTCACCGTGGCTACAGCTCGTGACTCGGGGGTTCCACTCGTAGCGATGTCTATGTTCGGTCCTACTGAACATTGCGCTCACGGCGTAAGGAAGATCCTCGAATCCCGAGGATACCAGGTAATTGGTTTCTCCGCCGCCGGTATTTGCGATCGAGCCATGGAGCAAATGATTTCAGAAGGCTTTTTTGACGCTGTTGTGGAATTGGCTCCAGGCGGTGTTGGCGAGGAGCTTCTAGGTGGCATGAGGGCTTCCGGGCAAAACCGACTTTTGGGAGCGTGTAAAATGGGAGTCCCACAAGTAATAGCGCCTGGCGGCGTTAACCTTACCAGCCCAAGAAAATCCCGTTACAAACCCGAGCACTATGATCGTAGAAAGTTTGAACTAGACGAACTTCGAACCTTTTTGAGAGTTTCGGATGAGGAAATTGTGGCTATAGCGGAGGTTTTTGGAAACAAGCTTAACCAGGCCACAGCCCCCGTCATATTTCTGTTTCCAAGTAAGGGATGGTCCGCGGTGGACCATCCTTCCAGCCACATGTATGATAGGGAACAGGATCGACTTTTCCTGTCCACGCTGAAGAAACAGCTTTGTTCGGAAAAGATTATGGTCCGTGAAGTTGACGCTAACCTTGAGGATCAGGCTTTTTCCGATGCCGTGGCAGAAGCTTGCACAGAAATTTTTTCAGGCTTTTGACACAATCTGAAGGTTTGACGAGAAGCTCCGAAATCCAGAAGCCCTACAATAACCAACTCGTTAGTCAAACGGATTCGTCGCTTTCAGGCAATCCCCCAACAACTTTAGGAGGTCAGCATGTTTGTCAGAAATTGGATGCACCCCCAGGAACTGTCGATATCCAGTGACGCTCTTGCCGTGACGGCAGTCACACTGATTTCCGAACACAAGTTAAAAATGCTCCCAGTAGTTGACAACGGCCGGCTCAGAGGGGTTGTGCACAGGAGAGATCTAAGTGAGGCCGCAACGTGCGTAAGCGAGAGCGGTAATTCGTGTGAGATGAATTATTTTTGCAACAAGCTGAAGGTCAAGGATGTGATGGTTCGAATGCCAGCCACCGTATCGGTTGACGACAGTGTGGAGGACGTCCTCACGAAAGGCCGTGAACTAACGATGAGCACTTTCCCGGTGATGGACGGGGATAAGGTCGTGGGAGTTTTGTCAGACCGGGAAATTTTTGTCATGCTTTACAAACTCCTGGAAGTCGGGACCGACTGCGTCAGGATTACTCTCAGCGACGTCAATCTTCAGGAAGGGACTCTGTCAAAGATCCTGAAAATTGTTGAAGAAAGCAGTTGCATGGTCCGAGCGGTTTTCACAGTACCTGAAGGGAAAAATGGAGTAGCTCGTGTAGTTCTGCGCACTGACTGCCAGGATCCGGAATGCTTGAGGCGGAATTTGCAGGACAATGGTTTCAATATACTGGAATTCAAGGGGTAGGTTAAACAGGAGATTGAGATGTTCGGATCTTTTTCTGAAATATATGAATTGGCTAAACCATTTCTCGATACCAGGAACAACGAAGTTCACATGAGAGTCTCCTACGGATTCGTCAACAAATTGCTCGAGGTCGAAAATGGAAATCAGGCTGTGACGTGTCCAGCAATAATTCTTCACGATGTTGGATGGAAGATGGTACCCGAAGAATTGCAGCTACAAGCGTTCGGCCCAAAGAATTACGACAGGAAAATCAACCGTATTCACGAGGTAGAAGGCGCTAAGATAGCTCGCAAGATACTGGAGAAGGTAGATTACGATCCCAATCTTCTCGAGGAAATTGTTGAAATTATCAGCGGTCATGATTCGCGGAAAGAAGCTCTTTCAATCAATGACGCTATAGTCAAGGATGCCGACAAGCTGTGGCGTTTTTCCCGCGAAGCTATAAAAATTGACCCTGAGCGTTTTGACATAGATCGGTCCGTGCACGTACACTGGCTTGCTGAACAAATAGACAAATGGTTCCTGACCGAATCAGGACACCGTATGGCTTTGGAAGAGCAGAGGCAAAGGCTTCTAGAGATAGATTCGGACTAGGACGTAAAAGATTTTGGTCAGCGCCGGTTTTGGACGGTATTATTCTACGGAAGCCTGAACAGGCAACAGGAATTCCAGAAAAGCCTTGTCAGCCTCGGAAAGTTCTCGGCGTCCGTTGACAACTATGTCTATGCCGAGAATGAAAGGCCCTTCAAGGATAGGGATTGCTGTTAGACGACCGCGTTTCAGATCAGGCTCAACCCCCATTCTCGCCAGCATCGATATTCCTTTCCCCATTTCTACGAGTTCCTTTATGAAATCCACATTGCCTGTTTCGATAAAGGCTGATGGAGCGAAACCCTGGGCTTCAAAAATTTCATCGACCAACCTCCTTGTGCCTGACCCTTTTTCTCTCAGGATCAGATTTTCATTTCGCAGGTCCCTTATTGAAATTCTTGAAAGTGAGTGAAACGGGTGTCCAGAAGCAGTTACGAGGATCACTTCATCACGAATAAACGGTATCACTCTTAATCTTTCATCGTAATTTAGCTGGCCCACAATTACCAGATCGTTTCGATTTTCAAGCACACTTCTTACCATCTCTTCGGAACTACCTTCATCAATCTGGATCTGTACTTTGGGATAAGCTTCCCTAAATTTTGCTATGTAGCCGCTCATTACATATTTCACCAGGGTTTTAGTACTTCCTATTTTGAGCATGGCGCTTGATTTCTCAGTTCCATCTCTCAGAAATGTGTCCACCTCCTCGGCCAGTGAGAAAATTTTCTCGGCGATTCTGTACACTTTTTTGCCGGGTTCTGTTAACTCAAGGCCTCTCTTGTTTCGAATTAACAGTCTTACACCATACTGTTGCTCCATCGCTTTAATTTGCATACTCACTGCAGGCTGGCTAATAAAAAGTTTTTCAGCGGCAACAGAGATGCTCTTGGTGCGTGCGGCGACATAGAACGCCCGAAGCTGATTTAGGTTAATGTCCAGTCCCATATTCGCTTTTGTTAAAATATAAGTTTTTCTTATATAAAGATAAATTTTAGTGATTTGACATGTCAAGCAAAATACTGTGATTCTAACCTTGGACGTCAAATCATTAAAGCAGGGCTCGCTGATCGATTCTCGGTTCGATTCGGCTGCTCGTATAAGAATCTACACATCAAACAGCCCAATTATAACCCTCAATAAGGAGGAATCGGACATGGCTGATGAGTATGACGGGATTATTCTCGGCGCTGGCCCAAATGGTCTCACTGTAGCGGCATATCTTGCCAGAGCCGGCTTGAAGATTCTTCTTTTGGAAAAACGATTCGAAGCGGGCGGTGGGCTAGCGACGGAACAAGTTACGCTTCCCGGCTTCCTGCACAATACTCACGCAGTTTACATGCCCATGGTGGACTATGCCCCACCACTGAAGGATTTCGACGATTACCTAACCAAAGATTATGATTTGCAGTTCGTCTTCCCTTCTCTCGTGATGGCGATGCCGTTCCTAGACGGGACATCGCTGAGACTTTACCAGGATGTCGAAAAAACGTGCGAATCAATTGCGCAGTTTTCAAAAAAGGACGCTGAAACTTACAACAAGATTCAGGCTAGATTCAAGGAGCTTACTGAAGACTTTCTAGGACCTGCGACTTACGAGATGGCCAAGCCAGCGTTTGAACAAATGATCAAGCTCCATTCCACCGAGGTTGGCAGGGAAATAACAGCGTACACTGAAAAAACTCCAAGAGACATTGTCAATGAATTGTTCGAAAATGATCGCGTTCGGACTCTTTTCCTTTACTTGTCATGCATGTGGGGACTTCACTACGACCTTGAAGGTGTCAGCTATCTCGTTCCCCTGCTTTTCAATAGGGCCACCAACTATAGGCTGGTCGTCGGCGGGTCTCATCATTTAGCGCATCTGTTTACAAAGGTTCTCTACAGAAATGGCGGGATGATAATTTCCCCAGTTAATGTAAAAAGGATAATTCTTGAAAATGGGGAAGCCAAGGGGGTCGAACTGGATGATGGAGTCCAGTACAAGGCTAGAAAATTTGTGGCCAGTAGTCTGGATCCTTTTCAGACTTTTTTCAAATACGTGGGCCAAGACAATCTCGAGCCAACTTTCGTTACCAGACTAAATGACTGGCAATGGGAGAAATCAAGCTTGTTCCATGTCCATCTCGCTCTCAATGAAGCTCCAAAGTTCAAAGCCGCCGAACAGAATACCGATTTGGATAAAGCGTTCATCACCGTCTTGGGGTACGAAAAACTGGACAGTCTTATAAAGCATTATGACGCAATACATGGGGGAGAATTGTTCCCAGGAGGCTTCAATTGTTGTTTTCCTTCGATACATGATCCCAAACAGGCCCCGAGTGGAAAACACACAGCGCTTATCTCGCTTCATGCTCCTCATGATCTAAAAGATGGGGGCGCGGAAAAATGGTACCGGATTCGTGATCAAGAAGCAGACCGGTGTTTAGAAATGCTTCGGCAATATGCCCCCAATATATCTGGAGACAATATTATCTGGCGATATATAACGACCCCGCTGGATATAGGCAACAAATTTGCCGACATGGTTAAGGGGTCTTACAAGCAGGGAGCCTACCTACCGCTTCAAATGGGATACCTTCGTCCTAATGAGGAATGCTCACAGTATGCTACGCCGGTAAAAAACCTTTACGTGTGCGGAGCCAGCACATTCCCCGGAGGATTGATAACTTTCGGCCCGGGGTATAATGCTGCCAATAAAATCGCTGAAGATCTGGGAATTGAAAAATGGTGGGGCGAACCAGATTGTGTAAAAAAGGCTAAGGCAAAAGGGACGTTGTAGGAGGCGCAAAATGAAGGTTAATTCTACCGGATTAGGTAAGACTACCATGGTGGCTCACTTTGCAAGTCTCGAAAAAGTCAACGGTGATTCCACCCCAGCAATGAGACTCAGTATCGAAGCTACAGAACCTGTCCACTGGTCCATAAAGGCTACTGTGGGTGGAGATGATCTCCGAACTTTTGCCAAGTTGATGCTTAAACCCTCAAACCTTTTTTCTGTGCTGCGTTTGCTTTTTTTCGGGAAGAAACTCTCTCCACCGGAATCGAACTAGGCCGGGTTTTTCGTTTCGCTCTAGAAAAGATAAAGGAGTCTCTCCATGCCAGATAAGACTTATGACGCAATAGTGGTCGGCGGGGGCCATCAGGGTACCATCATAGCCTGTTACCTGCAGCACGCCGGTATGCAGACAGTTGTTTATGAACGACAACATGAATTGGGTGGGGGAGCATGCGGCGAGGCATTGCCTCTGCCAGGCTTCCTGCAAAATCCTTGCGCTCATTGGACGAGATTTTACGGCCATCCTGCATACGACGATTTTAAACTCCGGACCATGGGATTGTCATATGTGTTCCCGGATCATAGTGAAGGTATGATTTATGACGATGGCATGCATTTCATGGGTTACACAGCATGGAAAGTCGTCGATGAAAATACAGGAAGATCAGAATTTAATGAAGTTAATGCCCAAAGGACTATTGATCAGATATCAAGATTTTCGAAAAGGGACGCTGCCACAGCTTACGAACTTCTGGAAAAATACAAGAAAAAATGGAGAGCGGCTTTCCATCAATGGCGCTACAATCCACCGACTCCATGGGGTGTCAGCGACGCGTTTGAACGCCTCATAGGAGACAAGGATGCCCCTATTCCTCCGGAGTACCAGTTTTATACCTCACAACAAGTTGCATTTGACCTTTTCGAAAGCGACTACCTTCGCACACTTTTCATGCGTTCCTGTATGACCTCGAGTGGCGTATTCCCTAATGACTGTATCGGAATCTACAAAATTCTCCACACTCTTGGACTCATTCTTTCTTGGGAGCCGGCTTCTATTGCCATCGGGGGAACCCATGCGATAACACACGCCCTTCAGAGAGCTTTTAGTTCGATGGGTGGGGAATTTGTGGTCGAAACGGGTGTAGAAAAGGCCTTGATTGAAAATGGTCGGGCGGTGGGAGTGAGGCTCAAGGATGGCAGGGAAATAGCGGCACGGCATGCCGTGATCAGTGATTTGAATACCACTCAGACAATTTTGCAACTGATCGGGGAAGAGCATGTTCCGGAAAAGATAGCTCACAGGGCAAAGAATATTCTTCGAGACAGAGCACAGTTGTTTTGGGGCAACTTTGCTCTCCATGAACTTCCTCAGTACACCGTTGCAAAGGACAACCCTGAAATCGGGATGTGCCCTCGATTAAACTGGGGACCTAAAGATGCGGACTATTTCGCCACGAGGCACCAGGCTGAACTGTTTGTCAAGGGAATACCCGACAAGCTTGTCGCAATTGTAGCTCCCGACAGTATCTGGGATAAGTGCCGAGCCCCCGAAGGTAAGCATACGATATTGATTGAGCAGTTTACCGCTCCCTACAGATTCTTCAGCGACAAAGACTGGCTGCGAATGAAAAGAGACATCGTAGAAATAATGAGGGAGCAGTGGTCATGGTACGCTCCCAACATGACTAAAGACAATGTCATAGCAACGCATATCACCACACCGATGGACGTTCAAATGCGCAATTTCAACATGCCTCAGGGGGGTTGGACTGGTGAAGATATGATCGCTTCCCAGATGGGCCGTATGAGGCCATTCCCTGAACTAGCCTTTTATAGGCTCCCGGTAAAGAATATGTATCTGGCGTCAGCCGCAGCGCATTCAGGTCCTGGTATCGGTCGAGGCAGCGCTTATAATTGCTTTAAGGTTATAGCAGAAGACTTCGGTCTGCCTAAAATTTGGGAACAAAAAGGCCGACCCTACTAAAGGGAGGGAACTATGGGAAGACTTGATGGGCGTGTGGCCATAGTAACCGGCGCAGGAAAGGGCTTGGGGCAGGCTTTTTGTGTCAAATTGGCCAGTGAAGGCGCGGACATAGTAGCAGTAACCAGGGCAGATATGGACGGCCTGAAACATACTGAAAAATTGGTTTCTTCCATGGGAAGACGGGTTTTCATAGCTCAGGTTGATGTCGCCAAAGAAACT
>JBMFSZ010000117.1:0-9296 GCA_049967315.1 Desulfomonilaceae bacterium | reverse complement strand
GGTCGATGATCTTCCACGTGCCCTTTTTGCTGAACAAGTTTAAACAATCGATTTCGCTTATCAATAGATCTAGTGGTAAATATCAAATAGCAGTCTTCAGGCAGACTATTTTGCAGAAAGTCAAAGAGGACATTTTCATCCCTGGATACCATTCCATCAGGAAAATCATCACCAATGGACGCTACTGCCTGGGACAATAATTCTTGATCTGAAGGAGCGAGCAGGGAGAATTCATCAATCTGTTTTAGCCAATCACTCAAAGAATTAGTAGACTTGGGAGAGAAATCCAGAGCTCCCGCCAATTGCTTCAAATAACGAATTCCAGACTTCAGGTTACCATTCTTCAAAGCAGCGACAATTTGTTCCAGCAGCTTCCCCGTATTAACTTGGTTAATGAAAACATTGGTTTCCTCCACGAGGGCTACACGCGCTCCACCGAATAAGGATCTGTTCATCAAAAAAGATATTAAATCACCTGTACTTAGATCAGATCCATCAAAAACCTTGAGGTTAGTAGTTTGATTTTCTCTTTCCAGCAAAGAGCTAGTTAGTGATGAGACTCTTTGTTTGATTAAAAACTCATCACCGTAAAATAAAAAAAGACTCGACGATCTTTTTTCCTGTTTTAACAATTTTTCTTTCATATTCGCTTTAAAACCGATTTCTCGGATTATCACAAGTGCGTATCAGCCTTTTTTTTCGAGAAAAAATCCTCCTCGCGCGAACTTTAATTTTTTTTCATGGTCAATATAATAAAATAAGATTTATGCGTCAAATTTGAGTCTGAGCTGGCATAACGCGCGAGAATCGACACCATGTCCATATTTGTACAAAGAGGATATAGTGTTGATAAAATTGTAAATCTTAAACGTGAAATACATCGTGGCGCCGGATGTCGTACAAAGACCAAAAGAAACATAAAGTAAAAGGGCTACCTAAGTACCTAAAGTTAAAAGGTTTTGGTAAATAGATAAGATTGGCGCCGTAGTTGCTTCTTAAACTGGCATGAAAATCTTAAAGGAATTTAAAAAATGAGCCAGAAAAGTAACAAACAAAATAAAAAAGAAGAGCATCAGGAAGAAGTAATAGCTACTCTGATTAACCCAATTCATGTTTTCTCAGGGGCCGTACAGGTCAAGGATTATATTACCGCTCAAAAACAGCTTCTGAGAGATTTTGGTGAGGACATTTACTTTAACTGGCAACTAGAAGTGCTGCACGCGGAAATCGCCTCTATCATTGAAGAACTAAAAATAGAAACCGTGGGGCCGCGTCCAAATACGAGTATTGTAGGCCAAGCATGAATTTCAATTTCAAATGAAAAATTGTGTGGATTCTTTGAAGGGAAGGTTTTTAGATTTAAATCCGATATTTTATAAAAATTATTGTCTACCATAGTTGGCTTTTTGACCAACATATAACGCGTTTTGGAGGAAAAGGCATACCTTAAAAACTACCTGTTGCATGGATTTGACGGTTGAATGTCTCACGCCGAAAAACGGGAACTCTACGGTTCCCGTTTTTCTTTTTATGAATCAGTTGTCAGACTGGAATTTATGAGTTGAAGCCGAGGTACTAAAATTATATAAACCGGAGCATTCAACCGCCAAGGTATGAAAGGTGGTTCAAATCATGCGCTCAAAAAGAACCCAAATATTTCTAATCCTGCTACTGATGTTGAGCATGGATTTGTTTACGCATGCGGCGTTGGCTCAAGAACCCTTTACCTTAACGCCTTGGGGAAGATTTTTCTCCGGAATGGAATGGGGATACCAGTGGATCTCCGGAGATTTTGTCATCCCGGCCGGTGGCCGACCCGGTTCAGGAGCGAGGATTATTGTAGGACCAGATTTAGGGGCCGATCAGACTGAATCAGTCAAAGTTTTCGCTGATGGAAAGATCTTTGACGCGCATTATTTAAATCTTGATTATTTCATGTGCCTCGCAACCGGCCTGAAAAGAATCCAGCGAGATTTAATCTTTCACAACCGGTTATATCCTGAAAGTTCCCTGGTCGATACAAGGATAGACCTTAACTGGCTAAGATTAACATACGCGTTCAAATTGCTCGAAGTTCAATCATGGAACATTTGTCCATCATTTGGAGCGCACTACGTTAGTAGCGGAGTAACCCTGAATGGGGAGAATGAAGAGGGACCAAATACTTCAAATACAAGAAAACTGGACGCTTTTTTTCCAACTCTTGGGGTTCAAGCCCGCTTCGCTGCTCCTTATGGTGTAGATTTCAAAATCGCGTGGGAAGGGATGCATCTCATAACACTCGGGCTAATTTCCTACTTCGAAATGTCAACAGATTGGGAAATATATCCCGATGTGAGATTGAGCTTAGGGTTTTCAAATCGGTTGGTCAGTTCGGTTGAAAATAACCAGGAGTTAAATAACGAGTGGTTTTACAACCTAACAGGTTTTACCGGTGGGATCGCTTTTGGCTTTTAAACGCCTGTTCTGCTTCAACAGAAGGTGGGGAGACAAGGAGAGCGTTAGGAGGGGCAGAGGCCTTTAGTAGCTTGGGTCTTGATGTTGGCCCTACCCGTACAGGTCTTGGTGACGCGTAAGCCAGGTAAAGATACTTAATTTTTCGTATTAATGAGTCGTGGTATTCCAGCGCTTCTGGAAAGCAAATGGCCCGATAAGTGATATCCAGGGATGTATACCCATTGCTGCTTAGATCTATATATCTTGGCTCGCTAGTGTAATTCGGGTCGTAAACTTTAAGGAGATTTTTCTCTGGGAGCCACGCAAAAGCAAGGACAGCATGCAAAACAGCGCCGGATGGCCCCCGGTTCATCAAAAGAACCAAACGAGGTTCTCCAGCGGTTAAACCGCTTACCAAACGCCGAAAGGGCTCGGAATTATTTCCGTTATATCTATTACAAAAATCAGCCTGAATTTTTACGAGATTTTTGCTATAAAATTCTTGCAACCGCTTTGCTATTCTCGCCTGTGTTTTTTCGTCCAGCATCTTTCTTAGCGGGAGACCGTCGGGCTTGTTCAGATAATACCAGCGCGAGAAAGCAACTATTGCAAAACAATAGCCAGGCGCATTAGATATAGTAAAAGCGTCTTGAGTAATGTTAAAAGACGCGTAAACTATGCTATCTGCTGTTATTAGTGAACAAAATAGAAGAGCCGTTAAAAACGCGCAAATATATGCACGTTTGAGGCCCGGAAAGCCCTTCATAAGGAAAACTCCAACTAAGTAAAGGTATTTGTGTCATTATATAAAAAACACCTTGATAGATCAAGCAAGAAGCGCCAGTGAATCGCATCTGTGACCCTTTGGAAGTCTTCAATTTTGTGTAGGGACAGAGCTAGGGTGGATTTTGATGCCCTAAAAATGTGGGATATTTTGATGTCTTAACGGTCGGATACTTTTCAAAGTGTAAAATTCAATGAGGTAGAAAGGCCAAATATATTCTGGGAAAAATTTCTATGAGTATTCTTGATTTAATCGGTAACACGCCTTTAGTTAATATCGAAAATCTAGATGGAAGCCACGGTGTCCAAATTTTGGGTAAGCTCGAGGGAAACAACCCAGGGGGGTCGATAAAGGACAGGATCGCGGCATACATGATTCAAAAAGCCGAAGAACAAGGGCTAATTGACAAAAACAAGGTCATACTGGAGCCCACTTCTGGTAACACAGGTATTGGATTGTCGATGGTAGCGGCCTGTAAAGGCTACAGATGTTTGCTGACGCTTCCAGGTTGTGTCAGTTTGGAACGTAGGAATACCCTCCGGGCGTTCGGGGCCGAGCTAGAAATTACAGAATCCTGTGAAGGTACTGACGGCGCTATAAGACGAGCTTGGCAAATATATGAATCAGAACCGGACAAATATTTCATGCCTAACCAATTTGAGAATCCTTATAACTGGGAAGCTCATTACATGACCACTGGTATTGAAATACTTGAACAAACTAACCAAAAACTGGACGTATTTGTTGCGGGGATGGGAACTACCGGAACCTTAATGGGTATATCAAGACGGCTTAAAGAAACAAACCCCCAAATAAAAGTCATAGGGGTAGAACCTGTAATCGGTCATGCCATTCAAGGCCTGAAGAATATGACAGAAGCAATCGTACCCAAAATCTATGAACCGTCAAGAATAGATGAAATAGTAACCGTGAATGATGATCAGGCTTACAATACTACGAGATGGCTAGCCCTCACACAAGGTATTTTTGTTGGCATGAGCGCAGGGGCTGCGGTTTACGGGGCTGTACAGATATCTAAACGTATGAGTTCAGGAACCATTGTTTGTATTCTTCCGGACAGAGGGGACAGATACCTCAGCACTACCTTGTTCAAATCAATCTGCGCCAAGTGTCCCCCATAGGATATGGTGACCAAATGGCTTTTGAACTAAAAATACTCGTAACATTCTCCAGCTTTTAATTTAGTGGAGTCAAAGAAAAAGACCCGTACGCCGGTATTGTCAGGCAACGCAAATTTAACGGTGTTTTTTGAGCCGGATTTAAGATAAGACCCTGAATTGAGTAATTGGAAAGCTGCTAGACGGCCGTGTTCGTAAACTGGCACTGCTTCAACAGTTACCCCATTTACAGTCCAGATCGGTCTGGGAATGAAAAAGGTATAGACTGGATAGTTGCCAATCGCTTCTATTGAAGAATTCACAGACCCTGACGGATTTTTACATATCCTAACGCTAGTGATTTTCCAGGGATTTGCTGAAGCTGCGCCACTTTGAGCATAACTAACGCTGAAAGAGCAGACGCCAGTAAGCGTAAACAATAATAAGGTCGCAAAATAAATGCGCAACAACTTATTCATATTCGGTTACGCTCAAGCCACTAACACGCGGCAAATATCTGATTTGACCAATTTGGTTTAAGTGTTTTATGGTCAGAAGATGAGTCAGATCTCATGTCACTGCTCTCTCTTTTAGATGAACATATAGCTGAATTATCTTGAAAACACAAGGAAATAAATTGTCCATCGTTGACTGTTCGATAAGAGTCAACTAATATCAAATAGTTTTCTTAATATCGTAGGGGAGGTCTATTATGACAGTTAGAATCGCAATCAACGGCTTTGGGCGCATCGGTAGAATGGTAATGCGTAGCGCTTTGGCAAACCCCAAAATTGAAGTGGTGGCTGTAAATGACAAAATGGAGCCGAAACTTATGGCTTTCCTGTTTAAACATGACTCAGTCCATGGGCCTTATCAGGGAACCGTGTCGTTTACTGACACATCAATGTTGGTGAACAACAAGGAAATCAAGGCGCTTAGAATCACGGATGACTTGCTGAATCTTCCTTGGGCTGATCTGAAAATCGATGTTGTTATGGAATGCACGGGAATCTTCAGGGACAAGGAAAAAGCTGGTAAACACATTCAGGCTGGCGCCAAAAAGGTTATTGTCTCAGCTCCGGGGAAAAATATCGACGGAACATTTGTAATGGGAGTAAACGCAAATTCCTATGATACCAATAAACATGATGTTATTTCCAACGCTTCATGTACTACCAACTGCTTAGCCCCTTTAGTTAAGGTTTTGAATGATGAGTTTGGAATCGAAAAAGGTATGATGAATACTGTCCATTCCTACACTATGGATCAAAGCCTTCTCGACACCGTGCACAAAGATTTCCGTAGGGCCAGAGCTGCAGCTATCAATATGATTCCGACTACAACGGGAGCCGCCGTAGCTATTGGATTGGTCATACCTGAACTGGCAGGAAAACTCGATGGTCTGTCAATTCGCGTTCCAACACCAAATGTTTCTATAGTTGACCTAACTGCAATATTGAAGAAAACGGCTGATGTCAAAAGTGTAAACGCTGCAATGAAAAAAGCCTCCGAAACATCCCTTAAAGGAATTCTTGCTTATATTGAAGATCCCATGGTGAGCTCAGATTTTATAAACAGCTCCTATTCATCCCTTTTCGATTCTCTGTCTACAATGGTTGTGGGGGACAATATGGTCAAGGTCCTTTCTTGGTATGACAATGAATCCGGATATTCTACAAGAATGACAGATTTGGCAGTTTTCATTGGTGAGAAATTGAGATAAAGGCAGCTTTATTCTGACAAGCCGGCCCTTGATTTTTATTGCGATAATGGGCCGGCTCGTTATCTGAGCTCAGGATTTTGGGAAGGAGCCGGTTAATGGCTGTAAAGTGTATTGCCGATTTTGATCTCACGGATAGAAGGGTGTTTATCCGATTTGATTTTAACGTGCCCTTGGACGAAACAGGGGCTATCAGAGACGACACGAGAATTGTTAGAACTTTGCCAACAATACGCTTGGCTGTTAACAAGGGAGCGAGACTGGTTCTTTGTTCGCACTTGGGGCGGCCAAAAGGACAAATTAAACCGGAACTCAGCCTTAAACCGGTTGCGGTACGGTTATCCGAGTTATTAAACCAGGAAATCAAATTTGCTGACGATTGCGTAGGACCTGTTGTTCTTTCGATGGTCAACAATTTAAAGAGGGGAGAAATCGTTCTGTTGGAAAACGTTCGATTTCACGCCGAGGAAACCAAAAACGATCCCAAATTTTCAGCCAAGTTAGCCGAGCTCGCTGACATATATATTAATGACGCTTTTGGGACTGCCCATAGGGCCCATTGTTCTACCGTAGGAATTGCACAACTCGTTAAGGAAAAAGGTGTAGGACTGCTGATGAAAGAAGAGCTGGAAAATCTCGAAAAGGCTTTGTCCAGCCCCAAAAAACCGGTGGTCGGCATTATCGGAGGCGCCAAAGTTTCTGACAAGATCAATATCCTGGAAAATATTTTGGGGAAAATGGATACAGTATTGATCGGTGGAGGAATGGCCAACACATTTCTTAAAGCGAAAGGCATGGAACTTGGAAAATCCATGATAGAGAGCGACATGGTCTCAACTGCGCAGCACATAATTGAGAGAGCCATGACCAAAAAAGATTCGCTTTGTTTGCCTAAAGATGTCGTCGTTGCTCCTGATCTGGATGGGGGGGCCGAAGCCAGGGTAGTCTCAATAGATAAAATTGGTCCCTCGGAAATGGCGCTGGACATAGGTCCAATAACCATTAGAGAGTTCAGCGATCGTATCCAGAGAGCTGCCACAATCGTATGGAATGGGCCTATGGGAGTTTTTGAAAAAGAAGCTTTCAAAAAGGGTACGATGGAAATAGCCAAAGCAGTTGCGGCGTCCAGCGGTTTTTCGGTTATTGGGGGCGGAGATTCTGTCCGTGCAGTGGTCCAGGCTGGAGTTTCGGGGAAAGTCTCATACATCTCTACTGGAGGAGGAGCTTTCATGGAATTCCTGGAAGGAAAAGTTTTGCCTGGTATAGCGGCTCTGGAAATCTGATTAGTCCAATTGCATAAAAGGATCAAAGTTAGACGAAAGGAAGTTCTGAATGATTGACAGAAAACCTATTGTGGCTGGAAACTGGAAGATGCACAATAATAGTGTTGAAACTCGATCATTGATTCAAAAGATAATTCAAAACAGTCAAGAACTTGTAAAAGATTGCGAAATAATTATCGCCCCCCCTTTTACTTCTATAGCTTGTGCTGTCGAAGAGGCCAAAAAAAGTTCAATTAAAATTGGTGGCCAAAATATGTTTTGGGAGGACAAGGGAGCTTTTACCGGGGAAGTTTCCGGGCCGATGCTGAAAGAAATTGGATGCAGCCATGTTATAATTGGCCATTCCGAAAGAAGGCAGTTTTTTGGCGAAACCGATGAGACGGTTAACATGAAAATTAAAAGCGCTATCAGAAACGAATTGACTCCGATTTTTTGTTTAGGTGAAACTCTGAACGAGAGAGAAGCCGGGGCGACATTGGATATTCTTCGCAAACAGTTGCTACAAGGATTAAGGGATGTGGTTCCTGCAAATCCCGCCGAATTTATTATGGCGTACGAACCGGTATGGGCTATAGGTACCGGTAAGACAGCTACACCTGACCAAGCGCAGGAAGTCCACGCATTTTTGCGGAGCGAATTGACGCAACTAATGGGTGAAAATTTTGCTCAGCGAACTCGAATCTTGTATGGAGGTAGCGTGAAACCGCAAAATGCCAGAGATCTATTTGAACGAGCCGATATCGATGGCGGATTAATAGGTGGCGCGTCATTGAAGGCGGAGGATTTTGTAGGTATAATAAGAGAAGGGATACGTTTTTAGAAGGGAACAAGGAATGCTGACAGCTATCATTCTTATAGTGCATGTGATTGTATGCATTGCGTTAATCCTGATCATATTACTGCAGACAGGCAAAGGAGCCGACATCGGCGCAGTATTCGGTGGTGGATCGAGCCAGACGGTTTTTGGCAGTACAGGCGCTGCTACGTTTTTGAGCAAATTCACAATCGGCGCGGCGGTAATATTTATGATTACGTCAATTGTGCTGACTTATTATTCTGGAAGAGTATCAACGATAGACGAACGGTCGTTGATGACTGAGCAGAAATTGCCGGTGGGAACTCAGAGTATGCCCGCATCACAGAAGCAGACGCCAGCAAAGGAACAGGGTTCAACGGCGCAGCCGGCGGATAAAGGGACTGCGCCTGTGGAAAATAGTCAGGCGGGTAATGCAGGAACCAAATAACGCTGGGAAAAAGGCCAAGAAAAAACCCCAATGTTTCACGTGAAACATTGGGGTTTTTTCTTATTAACTCTGATGCTAGACCTAGCCCAGAAGGCGGGAACCAATATCGGAGATAAAAGCCCTGATGGCCCTGAAAGCCGCGACCATCTCGCGTAGTGCCTGAATATCTTCATCGGTCAATTCACCAGGCATTTCAACAGCTGCGGGTTCCGAGGGCTTCTCGTCTGAAACCACAGGAGCCGCCTTAGGAACTTGTGTTACGACTGGCTGAGAGGTAGGAGGCTCAGCGGCCGCTGTAGGAGCTGTTGTAGTTGTTGGGGTGGGTTTGGGTTTTTCGACGGTTTTAGGGGGCGGCGTGGGCTCAGCCTTGGGTGGGGCCGCTGGCTTGGGAGCCGCTGGTTTAGCCGCCTGTTTGGGTGGTTCGGCCGATAGGGTCAGATCCACTCCCATTGACGCCAGGTCTGTTTTCTGTGTCATTGCGGACAGATACTTGCGTATGTGCTCAAGTGTCTTGGGGCTGCGAAGTATCAACAAGTCCGACCCAGCCTGCAATGCGCTCAAAGCCGTTACGCATTCCAGATTCACTCCTCGTAACGAAGCCTCTCCCAACTTCGCGTCTGTTGGTAACTTGGCCTCTTTTGTCTTCCACACCTCTTCAGCTATATTGTTGATTATCGGATACTGCAACTTGTCATCGTTCTGCGTTAAAGC
>JBMFSZ010000116.1:0-9297 GCA_049967315.1 Desulfomonilaceae bacterium | reverse complement strand
GGGTGTGTCGGGAAATACATGATTGACCAGATTTATTTCACGGGCCCGCTGAGCGTCGAATCTGTGTCCTCTAAAAGCAATTTCCCTTGCGTGTCCCTGACCGACAACCTTGGGAAGACGCTGAAGCCCACCGACATCCGTGATTATAGCTAGAGTCGCTTCAGGTAACCCAAAGACCGTTTCAACAGAACATAGGCGGAAATCGCAACAAAGGGCCAATTCCAGACCTGCGCCCAGGCAATGTCCGTGCAGGCAGGCGATAGTAGGCTGCGACAGCCTTTCCAGCCTGGTGTGATAACCCTGGACTTTTTTGACCGTCTTGTAAAATTGGACCTTCTGGGTAGCTGACGGATTCCCGGTAATCATCGGGATCAATTCATTTTCAGGGCTCAAGTCGAGCCCTGCGCAAAATGATTTTCCAGCGCCTTTTACGATGATAACCCTGGCTTCTGAGTCGTTTTCAGCGTCCTCAATTGCGCTGTTGAGCCAATCCCATAATGAGATGTTCATAGCATTGCGTTTTTCCGGCCTGTTTAATGTTATAAATCCTACGTTGTCCTCTCGGTGATACGTGACCAATTTTTTAAGGCTGTCATTTGAATCCGTCATATTATTCTCTCCAGATCTATTCGTTTACTGATTAAAACGGGAAAATCCATGGACTATAGGCTTTGGATAACGCTTGCCAGGCTTTGGGAGGGCTTCCCGGTCCATTGCGGACAGTACTTTAAGGTTCATTACGTGGTTCGAAAAAACCGACAGTTCGGGGTTGTCTGGAGACTGGTCTTTCAGACATTCAAATAGCGCTTCCTGGTAGTCGAGATCCTGGGGTTGTGACGCAAGCTTCAATAGTTCAGACGCTTCTGATCCGCGATCCATTTTTAGAAGGATCCGGACTCTTTTAAGAAGGTTTGATGGAGCGGAAGATCCTATAGCTTCAAAGTATTTTAAAGCGAGATCAAATTTTCCGGAAGCCGCCAGGGTATCGGCCACTGCATTCAACGCGTGTGGTTTCCCGAGTAACATATCTGCCAGAACAGTCACTTCACGCAGTTTACCAAGTTTTGCAAACATGTGGGAAAGAGCAAGAAAGTGACCGGGCGTCCGCAGCAATTTTTGTGGATCTGCGTCCCGTAGGCAAAGATAGTAAAGAATTTCGTTCTCTGTTCTGAGAAAATCCAGGTCAGGAAAATCATAATGATTCGCGGCAGCCAAAGTAAAGACATCATCAATCGTCTCTGGCTGAATTGTCTTGAAGATCTTGTGGACTCTGGCATGGACTTCGACAGTCTTTCCCTGCAATTCCGTTTGGTGATAGTCCGAAGGAAAGCTAAACTCAAAAGCGTTTTCTTCGCCCGTCGTCAATCCGGTTAGACCACTTTCAAATGAGGGTAACAACAAACCTCTGCCTAAGAGTACATCCCAGTACTTTCCAGAAATACCGGTAAAGGGAACATCTCCCATGTAACTTCGGGAATCAAAAATAATCCTGTCTGAAGGACCTGAAGGGCCATTGGTCTCATGAAACAAAATCAATCCCGAGATCAGATCCCGAACCGATTCTTCATCTTTTATCAAGTCCCTGAATCCTGCAAGGAATTCTTTCATGAGATCAAATTCCTCAATCGCGTTTGAAGCCAAAGTCCCGTAAACATAATATTCGGGCTCTTCCAGCAGGTCTTCTCTTGAACTTAACAGGAAATCCAAAATCTCGAAAATTCGCTGTTTATAGTAAACATCTCGGCTGAGTTGTTCGTTCGCCAGGGCCCAAAGGTTCCTTACTTTGCGCATTTGAGCCAAGTCCATTGAGTCGGTTTCGTATTGGTCACCAATCGAAAGATAGGCTGGTTTCCATTTGCTCAAGGGAGTGAAGCCATAGCCTGAGCAGTCATTTTCGTAGGAGGACCCAAAGTAAAGTTGCATTTGCTGGGAGCCAGAGTTTGATTCTATAGGAATGTTCAGGGACTTCACGAAATCGATTGTCGCTCTGGCGTCTTCTACCCTTTCGCCGGGCAACCCAAAAATAGTAAAGAGCTCCGTCTCCAGACCGATGGACTGGGCGTAGGCTATATTTTGCCTAACCCTGTCCAGGCTAATACCTTTCCTGGTTTTCTTGAGGACTTCGGGACTACCTGATTCGAGACCAAAAGCTATGGTATCCGCCCCTGCTTCTTTCAAAGCCTGTAAGAGTTCTTCATCTACGAGGTCGGACCGAGTCTGTAACCAGAACGGCGTTTCAATTCCATGAAGCTTCTTCCTGTCAAGAATTTCCAATGTCCGATTTCGGTTTTCAGTAAAATTTGGATCAGCAAACCAGAATCTCTTGATTCCCTGCTGAGCCAGGAACTCCATTTCCTGCACAACTCGCTCCACAGAATGGTAGCGGATGCGCCCATTGCACACGCTAGGCGTTATGCAGAAAAGACAGTTGTGCTTACATCCCCTTGAGGAAAGCAATATGGCTGTGTCCTTACCCTGGAGGTTCAATATTCCTCCAAGATAGGGGGAAGGATAAGTGTCCAGGTCATCCGGTAAAGGAGGCAAATTTTCATTGCGAAAAATGGACCCGTTTTGTCTACAGGTCAACCCAGGGACATTCGCCAGCGAAGTATGATTTTCAATCGACTTCATAATGTCCAAAAACACGATTTCACCTTCACCATGGACGAGGACATCAACATCCGGGAGGCTCTCAAGCGCGCCTGATGGCATCCCTACAATTTGAGGTCCACCAAGGGCCACAGTTATTTCCCGAAATTTCGATTTGATAAACCGTGAGAAAAACCTGATACGCTCCATCGTGCTTTGATAAGCTGTAAAGCCGATTAATCTCGGTTTCATTTTGTTTATCCATGATTCCAGTTCCATCAGGCTTAACGGACGGTCCTGAAGATCATCGAGAATTATGCCCTTAAACCCGCTCTTCTCCGCAAAAGCCAAAATATATCCAAGGGAAATGGGAATGCTTTCAGAGGATTCAAATCCAACATCATGATTAATATTGACAAAAATTAGGCTCACTTTAACTCCACATCTGTTTAGGGCCTTGGCCGACGTTTATATGTCCCCATGTTTTGATATTGTCCGGATTGACCTTCAGGCTATTCACCGTCTATAGTGAATAGCTGTGATAAATTAATACCACAAGATAGATAACTTGGATTCTGGAAAAGTCATAATCCTAAAAACGTTTGCCACCGAGGAATTTCTGAATGAAAAAAATAAAGAGTCCATATTACGGACTGTTATGGATTCTTATTTGGACGGCCGGGATTATATGGTTTATCTGGACCGGTATATTCAATCAAAGAGAACTGATTGGCCTCATTCTGGTTTGGCTTATTCTGGTCGGCATTACCACATATTACATCTGGATGAACTTTAAAATGAAGCGGAAGCGCTTCAAATAATAGCGCTATTTGCAATAATTAACGATTGCGCCGCGTAACGGACTCGATAGTCTGAATAACCTGAGCCTTGGCGTTTTCCATTAGCCAACCCTGCTTCAACAAACAGGTCAGGTAATATCTGGCGGTCATCTGCATCTCAGCTTCTGAGCGAGCATTTGCTAACAGCATGGGATATTGGGAACAGTCGACAGTTTGGGGTTGCTGGACTGGCGCATTTTGGCGCGCTGGATGTCTCATCTCCGGTTCCCGCCTTACCGTCGGCTGCGGCGGCATATATGGGCCGTTTGTACCGTTTCCAGGCTGTTGGGCGCCTCGATTGGGGCGGGCCGGAGGATTCACGGCTGTCTGTTGTTCGGGAGCTTGAACTGGAGGACCGAAGCCAAAGGTTTTGAGGGCATCAGGGGTTACAGGATCTATCTTGGGACCGATACCGTTCTGAGTTCCGGACTTGCTTGGTCCTTTTACCGGGGAACCAGCATTGTCGAATTCTGGCGCTGACGGCGCCAGGTAGGGGAAATCTTGGGGTTCTACTGAATTAAAAGGGCTAAACGCTGCGAAAACGAGAAAAACAAGGATTAATATTCGGCAAAGGGATCTCATGTCCAGGGATCTCGCAAATTTTTGACTGCACATTTCTATAGCACAGGTTTTTCCCAAAATCTATCCGTCAAAACCCGTTTCATTTACAAGTGCCTGACATCATGACACAAGCTGCCCATGGGCCTACAACCAGTCCTGTCTTCAGCCAGACGCTCCTGATCAGTGATTGACATGGGAAAACTTATTGATTAGTTTTTGCCGAACCAGCTCTGTCAGCATTTGAGGCTTCAGGTTTTTAGGTCGGCTATTCGAGGATTTTATGCCGCAATCTCCGGGTCGCTACAGCAGACATGTCCTTTTGGATATTATAGGTCAGGAAGGACAGAAAAAAATTCGTAATGGCCGTGTGCTTGTTGCAGGATTAGGGGCGCTGGGCTCTACGGTCTCGATACTATTGGCCAGAGCAGGAGTCGGTTTCCTCAGGATAGTTGATAAGGATTCACCAGAGCTACACAATCTCCACCGGCAAACATTATACAATGAAGTGGACGTAAGTTCCGGCCTTTCCAAGGCTGAGGCGGCGCGTTTCCACCTCCTTTCGATGGCGTCTGAAGTTGAAATTGAGGCCGTAAATCAGGAAATTCGGGAAGATAACGTTTCTAACCTGCTCGATGGAATCGATCTTGTCGTTGATGCGCTGGACAATTCTGAAACCAGATTCATCCTCAACGACGCCATTGTGATGCGTAACATACCGTACATCTTCGGGGGGGCTGTTGAGACTGTGGGCAACGTTATGAGCATAATTCCAGGCCGAACACCGTGCCTTCGATGTATTTGGCCTGATCCATCGACTATAATGGGTCACGCTAGAGCGGCCACTGTGGGTGTTCTCTCGTCCGTGGCGTCTTTAGTGGCCTCGATTCAGGTTACCGAGATATTCAAACTTTTGGTCGGGGATATCGGCAATACAATTCCTGGGATACTCATTGTGGATGTTTGGAAAAACCAGTTTCGTGTTGTTCCCGTGCAACCTGATCCGAATTGCTCGTGTGGGAAGAGGGTATCTGCTTAAGGTTCTTAAAATGGTGTCCTTAAAAATGTCAAACGTCAGTTTTGAATTCGTAACGTTTATTTTGGCTGGAGGCCTGGGAAAAAGGCTGCGTCCGGTAGTCGCCGATCGTCCAAAACCAATGGCAGATGTCCAGGGACAGCCGTTCCTCGAAATATTGGTCCGGCTCCTCGCATCCAAGGGAATCAGAAAATTCGTCATGCTGGTTGGGTACAAGGCAGATTCAATAGAGAAATATTTCGGCAATCACAGGTTCGACAATCTGGAAATTAAATTTTCTCATGAAAATGAACCCTTAGGAACCGGAGGCGCAGTAAAAAACGCCGAAAGATTTGCCACCGACCCGACTTTGCTTGTCAATGGTGATACCTACCTCGATGTCCAACTTCATGAACTCTACAAATTTCACGTGAACAAGAATGCGCAGGTTACAATTTCAATGTTCAGGACACCCGATGTCAGCAGATATGGATCAGTCAGCGTGGGCCGGGACGGAAAAGTGACGAAATTTCATGAAAAGCATTCCACCCTTGCCAAATCAGGTCTGATTAACGCTGGAGTCTCACTGGTTTCGAAATCATTCATAAAAGAATTGCCCGCCAATTGTAAGTTTTCCATGGAGACTGACATTTTTCCGAAAATAGTGAGCGGTCAAAAAATGTTTGGTCTGGAACAGAATGGCCCATTTTTTGATATTGGAACACCAGAGAGTTACAGGGAGTTTCAGGATTTTGCGCATGACGCCCAAGTCTTGAATACAAATAGTTTGCAAACTTCATTGACATGATTAAATGTAAGATGTTGAAAGAAAGGATTTCTGAAGCGGAGTATAAAAATGTGCACTACGAGCGTGGGTGATGTAATAATGGGAAACGAAATGATCCAGAATTTAATGGCTAACCCTGCTCTGGATCTTATTCATAAACAGGTTCTGATGACTCTGTACGCTCTTGACGCTCAAAAGCGCCTACGCGACTACAAAATAATGTTGCCAGTCTATTTGGCTACGGATTGGCAAAATTGTGAGCAGATTCTCAATACGCTTGCGTCCAATGGGCTGATAAAAATCGACCACGAATCCATCTCAATGAGTTATCCCCTGAATATAGATGAAAACCAGTCGTCCTGCGGGTGCATGGGCTAGGCCAAGGCGCCCCGCCGGTCGACTCAATCTGGGGGGTCAAGTAAGACTCAAACCCGGCAGTATGTTAGGTAATTGAGACGAGGGGTTGAGTTCCCTCCTGCAGAGTAGGGGGGACCGACCTGGATTCTAACCCATCAGAAACGAGGCATCCATCCCTGATCCTGAGTATCCTGTCGCAAGCGCGCCCTATTTCATCTTCATGTGTTACCAGCACTACTGTAAATCCCTGTCTGGCAATGCTCCTGAGCTGCTCCATGACAATTTCCGTGTTCTTTTGATCTAGCTGACCTGTCGGTTCATCTCCCAGGATTAGAGAGGGATTGTTGACCAGAGCCCTGGCGATGGCCGCTCTTTGACGTTCCCCTCCTGAAAGTCTGTTAGACCAATGGTCTACTCTGTGGGATAGGCCTACACGTTCAAGAGCCCGCAGGATTTTGCCCCGTCGAACGTTCTTGTCTGCTTCAGCGTAGATCAGCGGGAGTTCCATGTTTTCAAAAACAGTCGAATTTGCCAAAAGGTCGCAACTCTGGAATACGAACCCTAATTCCCTGTTACGAAAGCGCGCCTGCTCTTCTTTAGTGAATTCGAGTATGTTCTGCCCTTTGAAAAGGTAAACCCCTGATGTGGGAGGATGTAACAAACCCAAAACATACAATAGAGTGGATTTCCCAGAACCTGAAGGGCCCATTATGGCCACTATTTCTCCCCGGTAGATTTTCAGATTAATTCCCTGGAGCGCATGGATTACGCGGTCTCCGTCGTGATAGTCCTTACCCAGATCCCTGGTTTCAATTATAACTTCTGTGTCCATGTTGTAGATGTTTGAACCTCAGGCAAATTTGTTTCACTAGCATAAACTAAAACACATGACTAAAAAAGTGCAATCTCTTGAAGCCCTAAACAAACTTTGTGCGCATTTTTTACTTTGGTTCGGGTTTTCCAGAAGCCGGATGGTGTGATATAGTCGTCCCATGTTTCGAATAATAAAACAAACACAAGGAGTTCGTGGTTCGTTCGTGCGTCTCATAAAACTGGAAACAGAAGATTTCACGGTTTTATTGAGGGGCTCCGAGGATGGACGGCTCTATCACCGGTACGTAGGACCAGATTCCACGAAAGCCGAAGAAGTATTTACTCTTGAGTCTCAGAAGATTTCTCGGAAGGGCGAACCTTAAGGTGGGGCTTTGAAATAAATGGCCAAATTAAAACTGAAAAACGAATGGAAACTCTGGGCAGGGGTAGGCGCAATCTTTTTATTGTTGATAGTGTACCTTTACTGGATAAGCCGGCCCCCAACAGAAGGAGACCAGCCGCTCTGGAGGGTAACTCAGATAATGGACGGTCGCACTTTAAAGCTTAGAGGTTCCGGAAAAATAATAGATGTCAGACTCATCGGATTGAATGTTCCGGCGTCCGAGGACGCGGCGGCTCGGGATTTCCTTACTCAAACATTAAACGACAAATGGGTCCGAATCAAAGTTGAACGTGATAACAAAACAGTACCAAAAGAAGGCTTCGTTTATCTTTCTGGGGAGGACATAACTGCCAGGATGATAAGATTAGGTTTGGCCACGATCGCCCGCGAAGAGAAGGATTTCGACGTTAGGCCGTACATCGAACTCGAACAGGAGGCCCAGAAAGCAAAAAGAGGTCTTTGGAACAAATAACTGATTAAAGGAAATCTTTGAATGAAAATTCTTCTGATTGGGTCCGGGGGGCGTGAACACGCTTTAGCCTGGAAGATTGCTCAATCCGACATGGTCAGTGATCTCGTGGCGGCGCCTGGCAACATTGGAATAGCCAAAGAGCCCAAATGTAGACTCGCTCATGTTTCCGCAGACGACATAAAGGGCTTGCTGGAATTAGCCAGGGCTGAAAGACCCGATTTAACGGTGGTCGGTCCTGAAGCGCCTCTCGTAGCCGGTTTGGCTGATATTTTTACTCAGAACGGTTTAGCTGTTTTTGGGCCGTCCGCAGCCGCTGCTCTACTGGAAGGAAGCAAAGTTTTCTCCAAGGAGTTGATGAAAAAATATGATATTCCCAGCGCAGACTTCAAGGTTTTTACGGATTATGATGACGCCGCCAGATGTGTCGGGACAGAGAGATTTCCGCTTGTTGTAAAAGCCGACGGGCTTGCCGCGGGCAAGGGAGTCTTCGTATGTGAGCGCCCTGAGGAGGCGCTCCAGGCGCTGAACGAAATAATGATAAAAAGGGTGTTCGGCATTGCTGGCCAGAAGGTAATCATTGAAGATTGTCTGGAAGGCGAGGAAGCATCCTTCATTGCTTTTACAGATGGTGTGACGGTAACTCCTTTAGCAAGCTCGCAAGACCACAAGGCCATATTCGACCATGACCGGGGCCCCAATACCGGAGGTATGGGCGCATATTCACCGGCCCCGGTAGTCACTCCAGTGGTCCACGAAAAGATAATGAACCAGATCATGTTGCCGACTATCAGGGCTATGGCCGCAGAAGGCCGTCCCTACCTAGGATTCCTTTATGCAGGGCTCATGATACATGAAGATAGCCCGAAAGTACTCGAGTTCAATGTCCGGTTAGGTGATCCGGAAGCGCAGCCTTTGTTGGTTCGCATGGGCACGGATCCTATCCCGTTAATGATTTCAGCATTGAAGGGAAATCTTGGTAAACAAACTATCAATTGGAACGACGACGCATCTGTTTGTGTTGTAATGGCTTCCCAGGGTTATCCGGGCGCATACGTTAAAGGGAATGTGATAACGGGACTCGAAGAAGCGGAAAAAATCCCCGGGGTGAAAGTTTTTATAGCTGGCGCTGACAACTCGCTGAATGGTGTAATAACATCAGGCGGGAGGGTCCTGGGAGTCACGTCCCTGGCCAAAAACATACCAGACGCAATCCGTAAGGCCTACGAAGGAGTTGAACACATCAGGTGGGAAGGCGCGCAATTCAGAAGAGATATAGGAGAAAAGGCCCTTCGTAGAGCCTGACACTCTGGAATAAATAATTTTAATGGGGTCAGAAGCCGTTTGTCCGGGATCTGAAGATTCAAATCCCGGACAAACTTTTAGTAGGGCTCGCCTGTTACAAAACAGTTTAAACCGGAGACTTGAAAAGTCAAGACAGGGGTAAACTGATTGACAGGTCAATCA
>JBMFSZ010000115.1:0-9304 GCA_049967315.1 Desulfomonilaceae bacterium | reverse complement strand
TGATTTACCTTATCCACTATAGACCGCAATGTTGCGCACTTAAGCATAAGATGCTGAAATTCGGGATCGCTGTCTATATCATAGGGGGGCTCGTAACTTTGCTTGAATTCAGCCCTTACAGGCGCTGGCCGCATATCCTCATCAGAAATTTCAAAGGGTGGATCTTCGTTGTCCGCAGGCGGTCTCACGGCTGTAGCCCGCGCCATTCCAGCCGAAATACGCTGAATAAATCCATATACGCTACGCCTGGGAGCTTTGTTTACGGATTCGAGAAAATTCAGTTGATCATCAAATGGGGTCCCGTCGGGGTTAATAAATAGGGAACGTTTACCTGTACGCTTATGAACACCCAAAGGCAGTTTAATAAGGTTTCCGAGCCCACCCTTTTTTACTGATGTCTGCTTGGGAAAAACTTCAACTGTAACTTCGCTGGATAAGGGCATGATCTGTGCGACCAAGAGGTCACCGAATTTTTTTGCGACACCAGCAGGCACAGGCAATTCTGTGAATATCCAGCAATGTCGTCCTTTAAAACCAGAATCCTCCAGGTAAATAGGTATATCATTTGCAGCCGCCACATCTATGAGTTTGCAGGCGGCAGCGTGGGCCTTGCTTATGACGGAATTCCACAGCTTCTCGCTGGAGATTGCCTTAGCGATCGCGAATTTTGCCACATCAAAATCGAAAGCTAAATAATTTACCGTGTTGTCGAGGCGCACAGGATAAGCCCCAATTGTATAATTTCCCAGAATGTGGTTCTCTGCGACCGTTGGGGACAAAGGCTCCTGAATTGGAGTGTAGCCCGATTCACCCGTTGGGCTCACCCATTGTCTCGCATAAACGCCTTCCCGACTTGCAAACAGAGTTGTAAAGGTGATTAAATTGTGGCGCGCGGGTACAATCTGACCAGGCCCATTCGTGGAAACCCCACTTTGATTGGTTTCAGGTCTTTCGAGAAAACCCAGTTCTTTCAGAAACCCTTTGAAACGCGTATCCCCGGTTTTCTGGATTGCCGCCTCATAGATTTCCCTGGCCTTTTCGAATTGTCGCGCTTCTTTAAAAGCAGCCCCCAACACTTCATAGTGATGAGAATCATCAGGCCATTTTTCCACCAGCCTCGCCAATACCCTTGCGGCCCTTTGTGGCTGACCCTGATCAAGGTACACTTCAGCCAATCGTTCGTAAGTGGAAATCCGTTCCGGATCGTCACGTAAAGCAAGGTTGAGTTCGAATATCACGTCATCTGTGGCCACCATTTCTTCAAGAATATCGGCCCAGGCCAGATGTAAATCGGCATCGACGACTTCGCGAGTCTGCCTGACCCTGGCAATGTCAAGGGCTTCTTCAGCCAGACCAGCGTCCACCGCCGCTCGGACTTGCGCAAGTGTGGAATCGTTAATCATTCTGTTTTATCCCTCTGGTTCATGACAGTGTTGGATGATACGGTCAGTCCCAGAAGTATTTTTCATTGTATTCAAGCTCGTGGGCAAGAAAAATTTGCCGCATCTCTTCCTTGAATGAAAGGCGCTTGTGATGAAGTCCTTGATTTGCAACGTATTAGACGGCGGAATCAAGGCCGGACTGTCCAACAGAAAACGCTCCTTAACCGTTCTGCCAGGCAAAATCCCCAAAATTCCCTTCCTGAGTTTTTATCCAAACGGATGAATCGGTTTTCACCCTTTCAATGACCTTGCTCAACGCATTGGTTTTCGACAGTCCGAACAACAGATGCATGTGGTCGGACACGCCACCGATACGGATGGGTTGGCTATCCATCGTTTTCAAAGATCCCGCCATAAATGAATAAAGGTTAGGCCTTATTCCTTCGGTTAACCATGGAATCCGGTTTTCCGTTCCGAATACGACATGAACGTAAATTTTCGCCAATGATTGCGGCATTGTTTTGTTCCCCCCTTTTTTTTACCCAGGCCTCCAGCCTGGGGTAATCTTGTCCTAGGGCTTCACCCTAGGGTGGCTTAATGCGCCCCTTCAGGGCTCAACTCCATCCACATGAAACCCTGTAAGGGCGTTGTATGTCAGCCCAGGCTGAAGGCCTGGGGTTGGCGATTGTACAACGAAAACGAATCATTGAACAATTTTCGAAACGGCATCTATTGCCTTTGCCAGAGCGTTTTTGAATTTCTCCGGTTCGTGTGTTTGGTCTGTAAAACCGGCGTGATCTATATCATTTCGATAGCTGTCCAACCTCGGTAATTCTTTACCAAGGAAACCCATGAGCTGGGCACTCCCTTGAATGGCCTTGATGCATATTCTGGTTACCTCGGGATTTTTAGCCGCTTCATTCTTCCATTCGTCTTCCGGTTTTTTGCGACAAACTACTGCACACTTGGCTATCTTCCTGCATTCACTATTCCTATGATCTAATCCTGCCAACTCACATAGAAACGAAATTACGGTTTCTTGCAAAATGGTGATGCCCTGTTGAATCAAATTGTGATCAAGACACCACCTTGACGCTGCTACTCCACTCCTTATCTCATCATCGGGAAAACTTTCCAGGTTATCCTGAATTAGCGTTAAAAGATGACTAAGGGCGGTGGGGGGCATGTTTGAATTTTCACAAGCGGCAATTGCGGCTCTTAATTCACGGGCGCATGTGGCAAGATTTTTTCCCCTGCAAGTTGACAGACTGGTCGTGAATTGCAACATCTTTTCAGCTAAATCCGATGCGCATGTTATGTCGAGATTACCTCTACTGGATTTCGCCAACTCCGCCGCCATGCTTGCGTCACCAGCTTTAAGGAATCTGTCGATTGCCGTTGACCAATCCTGGAGTTCCACAAAAGGGGTTAAATCGAATATTGGAGCTTTTCTCTCGTCCAAGGGAATGGTTCTGGCCTGATGCGGTGGCCCTAAGACCTCGAAGGCGCCATAATAGATGCCTGTTAAATTAACCTTTTTAAGAACCTTCGCATAATTGAGGACAACCAGCACAAGCATTGGGATAGATCTAAACGAATGGGTAATATCGAAAACTATTTCGTCATGTTCATTCAAGTTATCAAATATATTCTGAAAAATTGACCAAATCTCCTCAACCGACTTACCTTCCACAATGTCAATATTAGTTATTTGGGCAAGAATACCCAGTGATTTCAGACGAGTTTCAAGACCTTCCCGTTGATATGAGCGCTTTTCAATTTTGTCGTAATAGTCGTGATCATTCCAATTCCTATCTCTGGCGTCAGAGGTTGTGAATATGATGATTTTGTCATTTGGCCCCCAATCCTTGCAGTATCTAGATACAGTGGCCTCTTGAACATAGCGAGTCGGAACAGATTCGAAGTCTCCATCAAACTTGTAAATACATTCAACGTAATCGCCCGTCCCCAATACCGACAGAAACACTCTCCCCATCTCAACCTCCATACCTTCTGAACATAACATGCTTGAATCTGTGCGAAACAACAACGCAACCGTCATCTGAAGCTAATTCTTCGGCTATTCGTTCCGTTGTTGAATAAATTGGGATAAGTCCATGGTCCAAGACCCAATTGACCATAATGTAACAACCACCAAAATCTCCTTGGATGAGGACATAATCTCCGGTATTGGCTACAGAGCTTAGCCACTCCATCAGAGGTTTCAGATAAGGCCGTATCTCCGGAAGATCAGGCGGAACTTTCGCCCAAAGAGCTTGCAATTCATCAGGCAATTTTAAGATTGAGCCGACCCCGAGTGACGCGCGGGAGTCGGCAATCTGTTCATTCGTGAATTCATGATTGAATATTAGAAAAAGTCTTCTGACCATTAATCACTCAATCCTGATAATTTTGAAAGAAATTACTTCCACGTTGGCAGCGACGGGCTTTTTCTTGTCAAACAGCTTTTTTTTCATAGTCTCTGGAACAAGACCCCTGTCTTTTGTTGACGCCTTCTTCGTCCCGAGTTGAGCGACTATTTCCCCAGGACCTGGATGCCAGGTTAGGGTTGCTCCCAGCCATTTTTCGGGTTGTGACGCCGTCTGGACAGATGCCTTGGACGCAATTGGTTTTGCCTCATTCCTAGCCACTCTGCTCATGCGATCCTGAATCCTTTGCAAAACGACGGTCCTCTGGTCCGCGTTACCAGTCCGCCAGCTCGCTTCTTTTTCAAGAAGCTCACTTTTCTGGTCAGCGGTAATTTGGGTCAATGTAGCCCAGCCAAAAGCCCTTAGGGTATTTTTACTTTTGGGGTTGTCGTATTCTGACGACAACCACATAGTGGTCGAATGTGTGAGGAATTTGCTTTTCCCCCCACCAAGCATAATTCTGATATCTCTATAACCGTCTATGGTCACTGACTCAGCGCCAGAATGCCTACCCAGCCTAAGAATGGTCCCCTCGTTAGCCGGCATCGGATCTGTAGGAATGTTAACGTCTTGCAAGGCCTTATTCTCGCTATTTTTTTCCTTAGTATAAAATGACTTGAGACTATCCATAACATTTTTGATTTTAAGAGGAGTCTTGATTCCAGCTCCCTGGCCTGGTTGTTCCAGCGTAATTGTGCCAACAAACAAACTCCCTGGCTCAATGGTCTCAAGGATCTGGTATGGCCCTCTTGCTTCATGTATACTCTGTTTCTTCTTTTCATTTACTGCATAAACGATCTTGGTCTTTATTTCACCCACTGGCATGAAATCGGAGACCTTCAATAACCGAAATGGGTCCGTTGCGAATGCGCCGCCATCAAGCAACTGTTTCTCAAGATCTTTCCCTTTTCCTCGCTCCGGATTCACTTTCCGCTGGGCAGCCAACAAATTTAAATAGGCTGTTCGGATCGATCCCTTGATGGCGGACCCAGGGATATATGGTCGATCTGTTGTGGGAAGATACGCTGTCCTGTTTATGATAAAACGGTTTAACTCCTGCTGAATCCTTCCCTGATCTCTCTCCGGAATTGAAAGGGCCTTGTCGTAGTGGGCCAGGAAACCACTGCAAACCCCCACCCGTCTGCCCAACGGCCTCTGGTTACGCATAAACTTGTATATTTTGATTATTGAGGAAAGTGTGCCCTCTTTGCATATGTCTGAGAATTTCTTGAGTTCACCGTCGCTGAGGCCCCCGAGAAATTCAGACGGATCAAACACAATTAACTCCGAAGTTTCAGGGTCCAAAGTAAAACTCAGGGGATCATACACATCGTCACAACCTAGATGAACAGGACAAATCGTTCTGATCATAAAATCTAACGTAGCCTTGTTCGTCTGTCCTTGGCCTGCGGCTAAAGATGGTGTCGCAGGTCGGCTGCTTTCTTTATAAACAATTTCGGGGTCAACCATGTCAAACCTCCAATTCGAGCGCCAGGGTAATCGAATAACCCTGAGCCACAGCTTTAGGCTGTATTCTGGAGACACCGGTGAGGCCTATTCCGAAATAACCAGAGGTCAAATCTTTTCTATCGCTAGGCATAAACACAGCCCCTTCGTCTGCCATTATGACCGGGTTTTTAAATGGTTGCTGTGAACTTGCCACCCTGTCTCCATGCCTTCCGAATCTAACAAACGGTTGGAAGAACGCTTCATCATAAGACCCCGATCTTGGGGCGCACGGCCCAAGGCAGTACAATCCTTTCGCATTCTGGGCTTTAGCCAGCTTAACTTCATTAAACCCCTGCACACGAAACTTGCCTTTGCCTATGGAAGCGTCTTTTCCAAATCCGTAGGATCCAATTCTCGTAAAACCTTCCACAATCCTTTCAATGTCGGTAACATTTTCATCGATTAAGACAAAGAAGCTTAGGAGTGTTCCGGGTCGATAGAGCAACAGATCCGTTTGGTACGGCGCGAATTCAGGGCTGCCACCGGTAGTCGACGTGATTCTGTTTATCGAATTATGAGGCTGTGCGAATGATTTTATGAGGGTTTTCCCGTTAATGGTTTTTTCTATTACGGTGACTTTTCCTGTTTTTTTCTCGGAATCAAGATCAAGCAATTCGGAATCACTTACAAACTTGACTTGCTTAAGGTCTATTCTTAAATCCAGCGGAGCGAACATCCATTTTTTACTCTTGAAGACTTTCTTCTTTTCGACCTGTTCTCGAAGACTAGTTTTCAAGTCTGGAAACAATGATCCGAATGGCAAATCCGGTTTTTTTAAAGCGTAGAAACTGGCACCATTAGAAAGTTTTATTTTCGGGTAAGCTGAAGAGACTACCATGAACGGTGATTCGCAATACCTGTCAAGATTGGGCTCCAGTCCACCATCAACCAGGTCGGGGTCATAGGCGACTTGCCAGCAAAATTGCCCGAACAGGGTGTCCCCTTTGAGAGGCGTCCCGAACGCGGCTAGGGGATGAATCGTGACATCATACAGTTTCACGTTTTCAGCCCTCCTTTTTGAAAGGAGTCGCCTGTTGAAATTTCTGCTGTATTTCTTTGTCGTTAAATTGAAATTCAATGCGTCCATAACCGCGACTGCCACTACCACCAAGAGCGTCCAACTCAAGGAGTTTCAACCCCTCAAGGAGGTAATCCAGCAAATCCGCTTCGTCACCGAGCAATTTGAGGGTTACGGCAAAATCGAACTTGGCGTCCGCTGGCACCCTTTCCGTGAATCTTGGATTTTCCGCGGTTCCCTTAATCCTGTTAATGGAATTTTCCGATTTTACCTCAGTCAGGGCAAGGTTACGCATAGTGCAATTTTCAACCCACTCGCTGTTCATGGGACAATCGGCAAAGGAAACTCTAGTTGGTCCTAAATCCACATTTTTTTCTGAATCTGCGCCACTGCATCCAAAAAGTTTCAGGATTTTTTCGCATTCGTCTTTTTGATTTCCAGACAGGCCACTCAATTCTTTGACTGAAACTGGTTTACCCTGGGTACGTCCCATGAGGCCACTCTTCATTTCGAGCAGGGACCGCACTTTGCCTTTGATGGAGGAACCAGGGATATACGGGATTTGAGTGTGCGGATGTTTAATTACCGGGTTATCAACTCCACCAATTTTCATTTCCATGTCACCAGCGCCTACGTGCAAACCACTTTTAAGAACTATTTTCCCTTTTATTTCTGTTATGGATGTAAGTTTCATTTTTATGATCTCCTCATTAATTGTTTGGCCCATAAAGTCGATAAAAGCTTCAAAGAAGCCAGCAAAAGCTGTAAGTTTTTCTGGTCTATCAAGTTGATCAACTGATTCTCTTATAAATTTTGCAAAATTTGTTGAAACCAGCTTTCTTCCCTCGGCATAGGCGGCCTTCGCGACCAGCATGTGGATTTGCGGTAGGATTATGTTCCATTTTTTAGGATCTGCTTGCACAATGGTTTGGAGTCTGTTTATCTCATCGAAAAATTTGCGAATTTGAGATCGCCTATTTGGCCTTTCTCTGACATTGTCGTGTTCTTGTCTCAACTCTTTAGCCATACTTTCCGCTACCTTTGAATAAAGGATCGGATCCACAGAACCGTCGGGTTTCATCAAAATTATCTTCTCCATTACAAACCTCCTAACGCATGTTATAAAGAATTTCCCAGAGAGGAATTCGTAAATTTCCTCCCATTTTCTGCAGCCAGCCAGCAATTTGACTGTTTACATTGATCACTACATCCTTCCGATCTTCTCCTTTAAGGTCCTTCGCCACATTGCGTTCACAAGTGTAGGCAAGATTCGAACGCCACTTTAGACAACCCATGTCTGAAATCGAAACTTTGTCCTCTCCCAAACAGCTTTCCCTATCCGCCATTTCTATGAATCCATTGAGCCGATAGAGCATGGCGTTGTTTATCCACCTGTTTCCGTACCACTCAGATAGAGTGTTTTTTATGTCGTCCAATTCGTCAAGATTGCTCCAGCAGACCGTTTGGGAAAAAACGGTCAGTCGGTCTCGACCTGCTTCTTTGGATTGTTCAAGCGCCCTCTCCGCTTCTTCGGCGAGCTTATCGACGGGAGCGCTTGCCTTCCTCGTAATCAAACCAGCCGAAAACGTGATTTTGGGGTTGCAACAAACATATCGCCGAAAGGACTGTGATAACTCCCTGGCCAAATCTATGGTTTTGTTCCAAGGGCCTATTACGAACAGATCATCTCCTCCTGCAAATACTGTGTAGATGTCGCCAAAACGTGAATCGGTCCGTAATAAGTGTGGAAGATAGACAGTGAAATAGAAATTCATCTGTCTGCTTAGAGTGGCCAGGCGAGCGAGGGTAATTTCCTTTTCCGGCAAGCCAAAGCTTATTAATGCCCCAAGATTGTCAACATCGGCCTTTAACGCTCCTAATGCGGCGACACCATTGAAGCGTGGTGGGTCTGCCACCTCGGCATCGGGATTTAACGCCATGGCCGCAATATGGTGAAAAGTCCTGGGCGCGCCAATTTCGATCTGGTCGACCATTTCGGACGTTCTGGATTCTGCCTTCTCACCAGCCAGGTATTGATCGCGATACTTGTCTTCTTCTGTAAAAACCGGAACATGGCCATTGATGAATTTTGTCGCAACCTGAAGTGGAGATTCAGAGTCAAAATCGGGAGCTATGTCCCATAGCCTCAACAGGTCACCATTTGCGGCTTCCCTGGAAAAAGTTTCGCTATCTGTGAACGATAGCTGGTAACGTCCGAAGAGCGGTTCAACCAAACAGTTGTCCTTATTGGATATAGTTACAGACGGGCGGAAAATAGCCACTCTTCGTTTTTTAACGACATTCGTTCCGAGGAATACTTGATCCCGGCATATTGCGCATGAAGAAGCAACTTCAGTCAAAATATTGTCGCCTTTTGTACGTGGATTTCTCGGTCGTTTTCCACATAGGGGGCACACAGGCTGATCAGACTCAGAATCGAAAGAATCCAGGTAATCCGAGACGACCCCACCGACAGTCCCCAAATCCATTCGGTTTAACTTCTTTCGTTCGAGTCTGGCCTGAAGTTCTGAACGGAGCTTCACAAACCTGTAACCCGCCAAATCCGCCCCGCAGGCTTCGCAAGAAACCAATCCAAGGCTGTTCTGACCGTAAGTAAATTTCCAAAGCCAGTCGTTAACCGTTTTTTCAACATTCTCGACTGCAGCGGACGCTTGGTCAGTGTTAGGAGCAATAATTGTGAACTTTCCCGCAGCGTTCAAAACAACGGAAGCAAAAGGAAGCCCAATTTCACGGCAGATCATGTCAGCTGCAAGTTCTGAAAATAGGGACACAGCAAAGGAACGGCCACGGAGAATCTTTGATCTGAGTTTTCTCAAATCACCGGACGTCTTGAAGATGAAATCCTGGATCCCGAAAAAATCTCCCTGAATCAGTAAAAATTTCTTCGTTTCCAGATCTTTGATAGCCTGTTCATTCATTGTGTCTGTTTGCCGATGATAGAGATA
>JBMFSZ010000114.1:0-9337 GCA_049967315.1 Desulfomonilaceae bacterium | reverse complement strand
GAGGACAGAATTCCTTAGGAAACAGGCTACGTTACGTTCAGAAATGGCCCAAAAAAGAATTGACCTGATGGAACTGGCCAACAAGAGCCCTCAGGATGAAACCGCAATTCAGAAGAAAAAAGAGGAAATCTGGGCTATTCAGGATCAGTTGCGCAATAATGGGAGAGCTTTTGGCACAAAAATTCGTTCACTACTGACACCAGAACAACGGGAAAAGATAGGAGTCTGGATGGGGCCCGGAGCGGGTCGTTGGGGCCGTGGCGGCTGCGGCATGGGTATGTGCGGCCCCATGGCCGGTATGCACGGAATGGGCGGTATGCGTGGTGGCATGGGTGGAGGAATGATGCGAATGGGGCAATAAGTTGATTGGCCGGAATAGCTATACGAATAGCTAAAACTTTCGTTTAGATCGAGCAAAGACCCAGGAGATCACAACAGGCGTCGAATCAAATCACACTCGTGGCGACGGATGCAATCCCCAACGTAGAACCCGACCTGTCGGTCGGGTTTTTTGTTAAGGCTGAATGGCTCCGGCGCCATACTCGTCAAGGTCAAGAGTGACTGTTTTGTAACCAATCTTCTTCAGTTCGTGCGATATGGTTTTCCTTATGGTGTTGTCAGAAGCAATCTTTTGAAATCCATCCGCGTCAAGAACTATTTTGGCCCAATCGTTGTGAGTTCTTAAACGGAACAGCCCGAATCCGAGTTTCTTCAGGACAATTTCACCAGCCCTAATTCTGTCGAGAGTCTCGGTGGTAATGGGGGCGCCATATGGTATCCTTGTGGCCAGACATGGTTGAGGGAATTTTGTTGCGATTTTATGGTATCCCGCGCTTTTCAGAAGTCCCCTTATGTCTTCTTTTGTAAGGTTAGCGTCCCGCAAAGGGGTGTTTATCGCCAATTCCGAGAGCGCCGCGAATCCAGGACGATCAGCCGGGTCATCATCGGCATTGGTTCCATCAAAGATGACCGCATTTGAATCAACCTCAGCAAGGTTTCTAATGGCCTGGTAACGAATTTTCTTGCAGTGGTAGCAACGGTTCACCGGGTTGGCCATGAATAGAGGATCTTCACATTCTCTAGTTTCTGTAACAACCAGTCGAACATCCAGGGCATGAGCCAAATCTCGGGTTTCCTGAAGTTCATCCGGAACCGACGTTGGTGAGCAAGCAGTTATCGCCAGCACATTTTCCGGGCCCAGAGCCTGGACAGTCTCGAGTAGTAACAGGCTTGAATCAACACCGCCTGAAAACGCGACCACTACATGTCTGTCACTTGCCAGACTCCTGATGATCTCCTGAAGATCTTTCTCTTTACTTTTCAGATTGGAAAACTGACTATGGTTCATGATAATTCCTGTTGTTTCCTCGACATCATAAGGTACAGGCTTCGGCTAAAAAATTAGTGAAGACTTTCCCGAATCCAGCCACCACCTATGACCTCATCACCATCGTAAAGTACTCCCGCCTGACCTGGCGCAACGCCGGAGATCGGCGTTTTAAAAAGTACTCTTATAGAATTATCCTGGATGCGCTCCACTAAGCAACTGACCTCTCTGGAAGTTGACCTGACCTTGATCGAAAATTCGGAATGTTCGTTTGGGTAGCTTCCGGAAATAAAACTAAGCTGGTTTATTATGATTCCGCGAACAAAAGTGGAATCCTTTCTTCCGATTACCAGCCTGTTTTCATTTGCGTCTATACGAATCACGTAGGAAGGCTCAGGAGCACAAACTCCGAGACCATGACGCTGTCCGACGGTATAGTACATTATGCCCTTGTGTGTACCGACAGTTTGCCCGCTGGTGTCAACGATTGGTCCTGCCTTTGGTTGTATTCCATGCTCCAGAAGAAAATCAGTGTACATCCTGTTGGGCGCAAAACAAAGTTCCTGAGATTCTTCTGAAATGTTCACCGGCATGTTATAGCTTTTTGCCATGTTTCGAACTTCAACTTTGGTCATTTCGCCAAGCGGGAAACTGGCCCTGGAAAGTATGTCCTGTGTGAGCATAAAAAGAAAGTATGATTGATCTTTGGATAGGTCAAAGCCTTTAAGTAATCGGAACCTGCCGGTTTCACCGGCGATTCTAGCGTAATGGCCGGTAGCAAGTTTATCTGCGCCTAATTCAAGAGCGTGTTTCATCAGAAGGGTCATTTTGATTTTTCTGTTGCATCTTGGGCAAGGCGAGGGTGTACGGCCTGAAGCGTATTCCGAAACAAAATAATCTAGGACAGACTTTCGGAAGGCAGTTGTCAGGTCTACCAGGAAAACAGGAATATCCAGACATGACGCTACAGCTTGGGCTTTAGTCCACGAATCGAAAGGTCCTGGCATTAACTTCATGTGGAGACCTATAACATCATGTCCTGCTCTTTTGAGCAAAAGAGCCGAACAAGCGCTATCGACGCCTCCACTTAACGCAATTGCTATAGTCATCAGAAAAGTTCCGAAACTCTACCTGCCATAAAACGATCCTGGTGGAATAACCGAAGGCTGAGGCTGAACATCGGGTTGAGGCTCTTGAGCAGCAATAGGCGCTGCCGTCATTCCTCCGGTTTCTGTATACAGTGGCAAAGGCGCTTTAATGTACTCTGCAAGCGATTGATAAGAGTCAAGAGGAGAAATTACCAGGGTGTATCCGTTAAATGGAGCGTAAATCGGTTCCCGTACAGGAGCTAATGAGGGGCCTTCCTTGGGATTATTTACGACAGTAAGCAATTCCTTGAACATTATGTCAGGAGGAATGACGAATTCGCGTTCCGGTTTATTCTTCAATATATCTCTCATGAAATAACCCCAAACCGGCATAGCAGCTCTAGATCCCTCTTCTCGGCGGCCTAACGGACGTTTTTCGTCAAAACCTACCCAGACGCCAGTTGTATAATCCGGATTAAAGCCAATGAACCAGGTATCTTCAGCATTATTGGTTGTCCCAGTTTTACCGGCAACGTCCTTACGTTGAAGATATTGGGTCATTCTCGCTCCTGTTCCCTGCCGAACTCCACCCTGGAGCAAAGAAGTCATTATATAAGCTGTCTGAGGCGACATCACTGCCTTGACTCGAGGAGGTTCTGTGAGACGATCGTCCTCTTCAGCATTTGTCACATCGTTATTAGCTGAAGCCTTTACCGGCCGAGTCTGAAATTTTTCCCCTGCTTTGGAAAATGCTTGCACTGGCGAGCCTTGTACAGCGGATGTTTTATTTTCGGCTTTCTCGACAAATTCGCGAAATTCCTCTCGGGGAACTGGTTTAATGGGATCAGACTCGAGGATCGGGATTTCACCGTGATCCTCAAGTACGTTTCCAAACCTGTCTTCGACACGTTTGACAAATATCGGTTCCACATGGACGCCGCCATTGGGAAAGACTGTGTACGCAGATGTAATTTCAAAAAGGGTGACTTCCGATGTTCCAAGGCTAAGGGAAAGGTTCCGGCCAAGTGGTGACGTTATTCCCATGCGGCCGGCCATATCCAGGACGGGACCAAGACCGACATCCATCAGTATCTTGATGGTGCATATGTTACGGGACAATTCCAGCGCCCTACGAAAACTCATAGGGCCCATGAAGCTCCCACTGGAATTTCTTGGTTCCCACTCGTCCTCGGCTCCCTCGACATCTACAACTATGGGTTCGTCTATGATTATAGTAGCAGGACTATAACTTTTTTGTTCCAGCGCCACAGAATAAACTATAGGTTTGAAAGCGCTTCCAGGCTGTCTCCTTGCCTGTATTGCCCTGTTAAACTGAAAACGTTCCAGAGATGATCCACCGACAATAGCTCTTACGCTTCCGTTATTGTTTTCTATACACACAAGAGCCCCCTGTAATTTGGGTTTGTCATCAGGGGTGAATTCAGGAACATTTTGGTCGTATTTTTCAAAACGAAGGGCCAACACCTGTCCGACCCTATATATGGAAGCTGTAGATTTGTTCAGTCTAACCCGTCCTTTCAGCTTATTGCTGAAAGCTACTTGCAGAATCACCTCGTTGTTGGGCGCTGGAGCTGTCTTGATTACAATCCCTTGATATATCCTTCCTTCTACAAGGTTTGGAGTGATTCTTTTCTGGAGAAGGTCTGGTATCTCCGATGGTTGGACCCACCTGAGTATGGCCAGGTTCTTCTGGCGCTTTTTGATTTCTTCCAATCCCTTTTGCACGGCTTCCAGTGCTTTGCGCTGAAAATCAAGACGACAAGTTGTGAAAACTTTCAGGCCATCGTTATAAAGTTTTTCTTCTCCGTATTTCCTTATTATGTAGCGTCGAACAACTTCAGTAAAATCAGGAGCCAGGTCGAGGGGTTTTACAACCTCTTTCCTGAATGTTAGAGGCTCTTTTTTGGCTTTTTGATACTGCGCTTCATTGATGAACCCAGCCTTGAGCATCCGCCCGAGGACCGTGAGCTGTCTCTGCCTGGCTAGTTCCTCACTCTTGAAAGGATTGAAGCGGGCTGGACTCGCTACCAAACCAGCTATAAGGGCGGCCTCAGCTACCGACAAATGTTCCACCGGTTTGTCGAAATATCCCCTTGCTGCGGCTTCCACGCCGTAGCAACCGTCTCCCAGGTAGATTTCATTCAGATAAACGTCCAGGATCTTGTCTTTTCCCCAAGCCTTTTCCAAGCGGTAAGCCAGAATTATTTCCTTGAATTTTCGGGAAAAAGTCCGTTCCCTACTCAAAAGGAAATTTCGTGTGACCTGCATGGTAATTGTGCTGCCCCCCTGGGTAATTCGCCCAGCGGCAAGATTACGAACCATGGCTCTTAGTATCCCATGCCAGTCAACAGCTTCATGTTCATAGAAATGGGCATCCTCGGCTGCAAGAAAAGCCTGAATTACATGTTTGGGGATTTGAATCAAATCAACGACGAATCTTTTTTGTTTGAAGAAGACGCCTATTACCGTGCCATCATCAGCGTAAAAGGTTGATACTGTCTTTGGCTGGTATGAATTCATGTCCGGGATTTCGGGGAGTTGCCGGGAATACACCAGGTACGCCCCAAACATTCCCCCAAACATGCCTATCGGAATTTGTAGAATGAGAATGATAGGGGCCAAAAAAAATAGGGTGAAAAATCCCCTTTTCAACTTCTTATCACCGGACTCCTTCATATTCATATCCTACACCAGGGAAACGCGATTCGCAATCGACGTTGACAACAGTGGAAATTGGTAACGATTTCAGTATGCTGCGCCATCCGTGCTTTTCCAGACGCTAATGAATCAAAGTTCAACGGTCATCAAATCCTCAGCCTTTATGACGATTCCCTGATACCGTGAATACACCTCGGATACAACATCAATCGAATCACATGGTGGATAAAAATGGGTCAAAATCAGACGTTTTACCGCAGCCCTTTGGGCCAACAACCCGCATTCAGATGGTGTCATATGCCCGGCGATTTTCATGGAATCCGGCATGGAGCATTCACAAATCAGAGTGTCGCATGCTTCGGACAAACGGATAAGATCTTCGCTAAAATCAGTATCGCCTGAAATGGTCAAAGTTTTGCCTTCGGCTTCCAACCTGTACGATAGACAGGGAAATGAATGAGCGGCGGGAACCGATCTTATCAGAAGGTCTCGAAGTTTAAACTCATCCGGCGCAGTGCCCGACATTTCCTGCAGAATCAGCCGATCCTGAACGGGGATCACCCATTTGCCGAATATTTCGACCAGCCTGTCAAAAAATTGTTTCAATCCGGTCGGTCCCAAAACGTGGAATGGCAACGTTCTCATTGGGCCGTACGCGTAATTGGACGCAAAAAGAAATGAGATAAAATCCGTAACATGATCGGGATGGAAATGAGTCAGGATTATCAGATCGATTTCCTTATAATCGATACCGGCCTCACACATGCGTCTCAAGGTCCCGGACCCCATATCCACCATCATTCTTAGGTCACTCGTTTGTACAAAGAGGCCGGAGGAATTTCTACCAAGGGATGGGGTTGCTGTCCCGCTACCGAGGATTGTGATTTTCATAATTAGATTCCTGAAACCAGTTGTGGAATTGGAAAATATGGCATTGAAATTGCTAATATCAGGGCAGTTTGTCCATTACAACTTTTCCTGTTACAAATTAATGAAAAGCTCCGGGTTCCCATGTCCCATCTTTTACGCTGCCACCCGGGGCTTTATTTTTTGAATTTCGAGGCCACACACTACATTGAATCTCTCATTAAGGAATTATTTTATTACAAATAAGACCCAATTTGTGTGATAAAGAGAAAAACTATGGAAATAATTCCATGGAAATAATTCCATATTCTGATGAATCAAATGGAGTGCTTCTAACTTGCCAGTTAAAAAACGAAATGGATCAGCTCCAAGGAAATTGTTTTACATCCCAATAATTCATACGGAAACTGATATGGGCGCATTAGGCGCATCCATAAAAACAGCATATATTAAAAAAATGGGCCTACAGGCATGGAAAAGGAAGAAAGAACTTATTGAGCGATTCTGGACTGATCTGGAGAACGCCATCCATAATATTAATTTGCCCTATTCGAAAACCAGGGTTTATCAGGATGGTTTACCGGTTTCTGACCCTGAACAGGAACTCAAGATAGTAAAAAAACTGGCTACTGATGGAAGCCGGAACCATGAACTCGTTCAAAAACTGATTGACAGGGGGGCTACGCTAGTAGGAACGGAGTCCCCTGAGTTACTGATGCAAGAGTATCATCTCGCCATGAGCGCTCTCAATCCCACCGAACCTGGCGAAGGCAGTGACGACCAGAAAACTCAAGCGGCGAATATTCTAAAAAAAAGAGATGAATTCATAGCAAAAAGGATAGACCAGACTCTGAAGCAGGGGGAAGTTGGTATCCTTTTTATTGGATCGCTTCACAATGTCATCCCTTTGCTGAATTCTGACATCGAGGTAATTACGCCTCTGGCCTCATCCGCCAGAGGGTAATCAGGAAATATTTCTGAAGGATCGGGAAAACGAAAGTTGGAAAATACTGGCGTTGCGACAACTGGCGCGAGAGTGCTGATCGTAGATGACGAAAAAGATTTTTGTGACATTTTGTACCGCGTAGTTAAAAAGGCCGGGTTTACTGCCCTTGTCGCTCATGATGGCGAGATGGCGCTGGAGATGATTCGGCTTGGCCTGCCCGATATAGTGCTTCTGGATGTCAGGATGCCGGGTATGGACGGGATTGAGGTCCTGAAGAGGATCAAAAAATTGAACTCTGCTTTGCCGGTCCTTATGGTTACGGCTTATTCCGGCGTTCATGACGCTGTAGAGGCAATTAAGGAAGGCGCTTATGACTATTTGCCAAAGCCTCTGGACAACAACGCCCTTCTGGAAAAGATAAAGAATGCCATTTCCCAGATCGCCAATCTTTCTGACAAAGCTCCACTGACCAAAAAGAGTGAGCTGACGCTCGACGAAATTAAAAGGCTTATGGGACCAAGCCCTAGCATGGCTCGACTGATTTCGGATGTCAATCTGGTGGCGAGTTCGGATTTTTCAGTTGTGATTCAGGGGGAAACAGGTTCAGGAAAAGAATTGGTCGCTCAGGCCATTCACAGGCTAAGCGCGAGATCAAAAAAGTCAATGGTTCCTGTAGATTGTGGTGCAATCCCTGAAACTCTATTTGAATCCGAGGTTTTCGGACATGAAAAGGGGTCTTTTACCGGCGCGGTCTCCAACAGAGCAGGGAAATTCGAAATGGCTCAAGGTGGTACACTGTTTCTGGATGAAATTTCGAACATGCCGCTTACATGTCAGACCAAACTGCTGAGGGCTATCCAGGAGAAAACCATTTTTCGAGTTGGGGGAAGGCAGCCGATAAGAATCGATGTTCGCCTAATAATTGCTACCAACAAGGACTTGAATACCGAGGTGGCTCTTGGACGTTTTAGCCGTGACCTGTTTTACAGATTGAGTGAATTCACGATAGTTATTCCCCCGATCAGGGAAAGAAAGGAGGACATTGTCTTTCTCGCGGAGCGTTTCAGAGTCGCAACTAATGAGGAACTGAAAAAAAATGTCAGGGGATTTTCAGATGAAGCTCTGAACCTCATCAAAAGCTACCCGTGGCCTGGTAATGTCCGTCAGTTAAAAGCTGCCATAAGAAGGGCCGTGCTTCAGTCAGATGACTGGGTAAGCCCTGAAAGTCTGGTTTTGGGCTCCGACGAGGCCAGGCTCGCGCCAGCTTTAACACCTGAAGAATCTTGTAATGATGATGGTAATTGGGACGGGATGTCACTCAAGGAAATTGTTCAAAAAACCACTGCGGATGTCGAAAGCCGAGTTTTGGCTAAAGCTTTGAGGAAGACAGGGGGTAACAAGGCAAAAGCGGCGCGATTGTTGCAAATAGATTACAAAACTATTCACTCAAAAATTAAGCAATACGGGATCAAGCTTTATTCGGAGGAAGAATGATGGCAAGAAAGACCCGAGACACAACAAAGGATGACATACCCGGATCGAACATTGGTGGTCTGCTGGGAGGTCTATCGGACCTTGTCCAGAAACTGGCTGACCTCGCTGAGAAAGGTAAAGAACTTAAGGCTAGCGGCGAATTCCCTTCGAGTCAGGGGGACAAGGGAATCAAAGCGGTATATGGTTTCAATGTGAAATTTGGGCCCGACAAAAAAGGGTCAGATCAGATAAAGGTCGAACCTTTCGGCAACGTGGTCAAGGATACAAAGTCTGGACGGACGGTAGTACATGAGGTAAGAGAACCTCTTGTCGACGTGTTCGAGGAAGAAGATCATGTGCTGGTCATTGCCGAAACACCCGGAATTGGCCCGAAAGACGTTAAAATCGATTTGAAGGATGATGTGTTAACGATTTCAGCTTCAAAACGTGACAAAAAATACTATAAGGAAATCCTGTTGCCGAGAGCATGTGACAAGGAAAAAATGACGCTTTCCTGCAATAATGGGATGCTGGAAATAAAATTTCTCAACTAATCCCGGAGCTTAGATATGGGAAAAGATGTTAGTCAGCCGGTTAAACTAAAAGTCGTTGAGGCCCTTAGCAAGGACATGGGGCGAGCCTACGCCCGGATGGATCCTGATGACATGGTAAAGTTAGGGGCAAATGTCGGGGATATTGTGGAGATTGTGGGCAAGAGGCGCACGGTTTGTAAAGCAATGCCTGCCTACAAGGACTTGAGAGGGCAAGCGCGAGTTCAGCTTGATGGAATTTCCCGGCATAACGCAAGGGCCGGTCTTGATGAAACCGTGACCGTACAGAAAGTGTCAGCCAAGCCTGCCGACAGAGTGGTACTTTCTCCTGTCAACGTAAAGCCTTCCGAAAGAGATCTGGAGTACATAGGCAGCCTGCTTGATGGACTGCCAGTAGTGGAAGGAG
>JBMFSZ010000113.1:0-9369 GCA_049967315.1 Desulfomonilaceae bacterium | reverse complement strand
CGGGTAATCAGGGATATCACGAGGTCAAATTTTGCCGAACTCCCTGTCATAATAAAATATGAAGGCGCAGGGGATGGGGACGAAGTTTACGGTAGCACAGTTACCTGTGGCCTCAACAGCCTGCTGTGGAAAACCTATTCCCGCCTGGATAATCGATCTTTGTGTCCCTATGACGATCCCTTTGAGGAATTCGATGTCAGGTCCACTATCGACAGTCAAACCAGAATTCTTGATGTAAAATCCCTACTGAAAAAAGGAAGAATCCAAATTGACACCGACAGCCAAAAATCAATCCTGGCTGAGCAAGTCGATGTCATAATTGACCTTGGGAATTTCCCGCTTTCCAGAGAATTCTACGGGCTCTCCTCTAATGGAGTCTGGACCGGCAGTACGTGTAGTGATTCGAAACCTCTTTGCGGCCCTCCAGGTTTTCAGGAAGTGCTTCAAAATAGTAATACAACAGAACTTACGGTGCAGGCGCTGTACCCGCAGGAATCTCGTGATAGAATCATCTATCGCTCATGGACGGCCACTGACAGGTACTCTGTAAAGGGTAACAGGAGCAAGGTTTACTGGAAGCTGGCCGGCGCCATAGCCAGAAACTTGCGCCGTCTTCATGAGTCTGGAGCTGAGGCTCTAGAAATGGACTCTGCTCCGGCAGTCGTCGTCGAAAGTGGACCACGAAATAGCCTCCCGGGCAATATCCAGATGTTGCGATTTATCCCCAGCCTAGCGCTAAGGCGAGCCAAGTTATGGTTTCGAAATCAGATTCATAAAGAACAATGGATCCTGGCCTACAATTTCGGAGACACACCAGTCATTGAGCGAGACCTCGGGGAACTAAATTACATGGAACCACCCCAAGGGAAATTTTGGGCCGACCCCTTTCCAATCCAGGTAGAAGGAGATTACTACATCTTTTTTGAAGAGTTCCTGTACGAGGCCATGAAAGCTCATATATCTGTCACGAAAATAGATCCCAGTGGCTCTTGGTCTGAGCCGGTGAAAGTCCTCGAAAGAGACTATCATCTCTCTTACCCATTTCTTTTCGAATGGGAAGGCGCTCTGTACATGATACCGGAGACCAAAGGGAATAAGGCCATTGAGCTTTATCGGTGCACTGAATTTCCACTGAAATGGAAGTTCGAGAAGATCCTGATAAAAGATGTCCTGGCCGTTGATAGCACTCTCCTGGAGAAAGATGGAGTCTGGTGGTTGTTCTGCAATATCGGAGGCAAAGATTTCGCGTCGAACGACGAATTGCACATTTTTTATAGTGATACTCCTCTAGGTCCGTGGACTCCTCACAAACGTAACCCGGTTAAGTCCGACGTTCGTTCATGCCGTCCCGCCGGTCGTTTATTTTACAGAAATGGCGCCCTGCTGCGGCCCGCTCAGGATTGTTCGGAAAGAATGGGAGGAGCCATGTGTCTGAATCGCGTCACGTTGTTTGATAAGGAAGACTACAGGGAAGAAACGGTGCTGCGGATTGAGCCCAACTGGATAAAAGGATTACACGGAGTTCACACGCTGAATACGGTCGGAAAGTTGACCATGATGGATTGTTTCAGGTACATTCGAAAATCGTCTATATGAATGGTTCAAATTATAGCTGAGGATTGATGTATGACGCAAACGCGAGCGAGTGTTTAGGGGCTTAGCCGTGCCATGTAAAAAATCCGATATACGATTCTCCTGGTTTGACATGATCGCACTCGTTGGCTTCGCCTTGTTAGCGATTTCCGTATTTATAGGTAGATGGAAAGGCCTTACTCCGTTCGTATTCCTCAGTAGCGACGCTGGAATTGTTTCGAGCTTTGTGTCGGCGTATCAACATCCTACCTTGTTTAAAGGGGACGTCCTGCTCGGCGATTTCACGAATTTCCGATATTACCTTGCGATCCATCCACTGCTGATTTTGGGGTTAAACAAGTTAATCGGTGATTATGGTCTTGCTTATATAGCTTTGCTGCTTGTCACGGTGTTTGTCCAATGTTGTGGCTTTTACCTGCTGGGTCTAAAGCTTTTCAGAAACAGATATTGGGCTCTGCTCCTTGTGATAATAAACCTCGCTCCAGTTGCTTTGCCAGTGCGAGAATTCTGGGGAATTTATGATGACCCTTTACCTAGATCGCTTTTTCATGCTTTCCTGCCGTTCCTTTTAGCCGCAGCTTTCCGTTTCAAATATGAAAGGTGGGCATGGCCGTGGATAATGGTCGCAACAGGACTAATTTTTTACACGCATCCTGTTAGCGCTCCACCGTGGGCGCTTGCAATATGGTTAGGCTTCTGGATTTTTTTACCGTCAGAGTGGCGGATTTTGAAAAAAATTGGCTACATGTTCATGTTGGGGTTATTATTTGTTCTGACCGTAACCCCTTGGGCTATAAACCTTATTTTGGTTCATGGACGTTCGGCCTCCGCTGCCGTTAGCTACAACGATGTTGTGGGGATTATAGCAGACCGTGTTGGGCCCGAACTACTGAGTGTTGGGGTCGCCTTAAAACTTTGGTCAGTATACGTCCTTTCATGGCCTTTTTCGCTGTATTTAATTTGGGCTGGTGTAGGCGCTATCTTGATGTGGTATTTCAGAGAGGACTTACGCGACGATCTCAAACTCATTGTTACATGGTGCCTGGGAATTTTATTGGTTTCAGTATGTCTGACCTTTGCGGAACAAACAATTTGTCAACTTTTTGATTTCAAGCGTTTCCAGATGGACTCCATAAGAGGTGTCAAATATCTCGTACCAATTATGCTTCTAATGTGTCTGTGGTCCCTTTCTGCAATTTCCAGTCAATTTACGTCCCGGAGTTTTAATAGAGTTCTGATAAATGTCGTTGGGTTGATAATTACCATATTCTGGGTGGGCCTCAATCCGCCTGCGGACCTTATTGAGATGGCGAGGGCATGGAGATCCGGACGTTTGATGCCAAAGGCTTCCAGGACTGAGATCGATACCATTCGAGCCATAAAAGCAATCAGAAATATTACGGCGCCAGGTTCAAGGATACTTCCCCTGGTTCTCCCGCTAGAAGTTCGATATGCGGCCAGGAGACCGATTGTTTACGCATACAAGGATGGTGGAATCTTCGCTGACACAAATCTCGGATCGTTGCTGGAATGGAACAAGGCCAGAGAACAGGTAGAAAGAATTGCTTCAACCCCGAACCTCACTTCGCAACTTGAGATAACACTGGGTCTGGCAAAAAAGCTTAAAGCCAACTATGTACTTATGGAATTGCCCTCTGATCGTAAGATTCCGGTGATTCCCGATTTAAAGGTGTTGTGGCGCAACTCGTCATATGTGTTACTGAGTGTGGAGTAAACGGGATCGAGGGGGAAATCTCAAAAGCTACATATTCCCCGATAGATCCGAAACCGAGTCCAGTAGATTGGCTATATTGGAATTGGGCCAATAATAAAGTGTGAGTCACAGGATGTTAGGGGATGTCTGTTGAACGAAGCAATTGCTCGAAAACAAAATGTAGTCGAACCTATTCACAAAGAATTATGCGAAACTCGAGGTGTAAGCCGGTTGATGCTGATGTTAGCATTAGCGCTTGGCGCCTTTAGTGTTAGTCTTGCCCTTTTAATAGGAAACATTGGCTTTGAAGGGGATGACTGGTGGGAGTTTTCGTGGTCATACTGGTTTCCGTTTCCTCAATCTATCTGGGAGTACGCAAAGGAATCAAGTAGACCAATCGAAGGGATCTACGGGGTTCTTAGCTTTGATACATTCGGTCTGAACCGCCTGCCCTATACTCTGACTTCTCTCTTCCTGGCAGCCGGTTCATGCCTGTTACTTGCGAACTGCCTGAAAAGGGCTTTTCCTGAAAAGTCCGCTCAGGCAATACTGGCAGCTTTCCTGGCTTTTTTCCTGACCCCGGTTTCGAATCTCACATACATGATTCACACTGACAACTCACGAATTTCAATGCTTTTCTTCTGGTGTTCAGTTTTTGCGTTTCAAGATTGGGCCGCATCCGGCAGTCCCTGGAAGAGGATGATATTACCGGCAGTGTTATATCTGTTGGGAGCCTTCACCTATGAAAACACGACTTTTCTGATCTTTTGCATTCCTTTTTTTTTGTGGCCGGTCTATTTGCAGGACCCAAAAAAATTGTCTCGACACAAATTCCTTATTAGGCTCTTTGTTTGCATTTTCGTGTCCTTTGCTATCTTTCTTTTAACCCGATTTTTTATTCTTTCCGGGGGAGCAGTAAAGCAAAGCTCGCTAATTCCTCCGGCCGGCCTTGTTTGGTCATACGTAGCCAACCTTGGATACTATTGTATTTATCCTGTAATCGAAATTTCCAGAGATCCGGTTTCGTGGCTTTGGGCGTTCCCTGTAGCGTTGGTATTAAGCGTATTTTTGTACCATTGCGCCAAATCTGTTAGCAACACTGGAAGTAAGCAAAGAGCAGTCCCATGGGAACAAAGACAATTATATGTATTGATCTTGGGATCGGTCATGACAGTCTTTGGGACCATCCCGTATCTTATGGCCGGATATAACCCGGATATTGGTTTCACGAGTCAGAGCAGGGTGTACTCGGCAGCCTCATTTGGATTAGCTATCGTCCTTGCAGGATTGTTTACGGCTCCATATTCCTCAAGGTTAAGAATTCCCGTCAGGATTCTTGCTGTAGCATCTGTTTTGCTTATGGCGGTTTTTCTGGCCGATCTGCGCAAAGAATGGCAACAGGCCGAGGTCGAAAGGTCCGAGGTTTGTCGCAGCCTACTTAACGAGGCTCCTCAAGTTGAGCCGAAGACTACCTTTCTGTTCATGGGGTTACAGTCATATATCTACAGACACGGGGTTGCCCATGCAGTAATTTACCAGGGTGTTGACGGGTTGGGTGAATGGATAAAAATGCTTTATGGTCGTAAGGATGTTTACGCCTATTTCATATACCCGAGAGCTGAAATGGTGAATGATGATAAAGGGCGCCTCGCTTATGCTTCACCCTCGGGTTTTGAAGCTCGAGGGAGTATAATAAGGGGAAAAATCCCTCTCGACACGATATTAATTTTCGAAAAACATAGAAACAAAATGAAGCTTCTCGACAGTTTATCTGAAAAGGATAACGTTGCGGCTATCAAATGGGACGGTATTTCTGAAATCCAGTCCAACATGAATAGGATTTTAACTGAAGCTACTGGCCCAACCGGGCTCAAATCAATTTGCCGGCCGTGAAACCTTTCATGGTAAAACCCCATTCAACATCAAATTAAACAAGCTGAAAATTTTGGAGGGATAGGCCGTAATCTAAAAAACATCAATTTTTGGCACAGGAAAGGTCAGTTTAAAATTACGGACTTTCATGACAAAAAGTGGTTTGTAATGGTCTATTGGTGGGAAAAATGTCTCATCCATGTCGATTTTCTTTAATCTTGCGACTGAACCAATCCCCTTTCCACAAAAATCCGTGTAATAGGCTTTTTCATTCATTGTTTGTACTAGAGGAAATGGTAAGAGAGCTGTTGTTACGGGAAAAGGAAACAAAAATTTTATTCGCTCCATCTTTATGTTAAAAAACTCATGCCCTTCGCGTTCCACAATTATCTGGTCTGTGTTGCTATCTGAATTCCATGAAAAATTTGCCTGCTCTTTGGGAATACCCCAGTTTTCCCTACCATTCACTACGCTATCAGAGGTGGAAACATATATTTTTGTTATTGTGTAGAATTTTTTGCTTTGAAAACTTATTTTGCCTGGAATAAAAAGCAATTCCTTGTATGGCCCCACATTGGAAGACTCGTAATCCACAAGCATTACGCACCCCATCCCCCCCAGATATGATTCCTTCAAGGGTTCTTCGAGGAAACATTTGTCCTTTAAATTCTCTTTCCTGAACCAGTAAAGTATTATGTATCCATTACCGGTTAAATTCCATGGCGCTGGGGCTTTCTTTACCATCCATTGACCTCTTTAAAACATGCTCTCCAAATGCGTCTTTGTTTCTTCGGGATTGTCGATACCGGTCTAAATTTCATTCCGGGTTCACCGTCATTTTTTTTACAACATGGCGTCTTGTGAAAGGCATTATATAGAACAACCCTGACAAAACCATTGTGGACCAACCCATTTTCCAATGCAATTTCTTGCTATGGGCGGCTTTCCATACGACTTTGGCCACTTCAACCGGCTGAATGTTCACTCCCATCCTTTTTACGCTGAAGGCGACATTTTCTGCACGGGTAATCATGGGTGTATTGATATAAGGGGCCATGATGTCACTAACGGTAATTCCGTATTTCTCTAGCTCTATGTCAAGGGCCTCCGTTAAACTGCAAACGGCGCTTTTGGTAGCGGCATATACGGAGAGGTCCGGTACTCCATAAACTGCTGAAACGGACGCCATGGTTATGATGTGCGAGCCGGGGGTATTTTTGAGATAATCCATAGTACAGTGAATGCAATTGATCACGCCCTTAAGATTTACATCCACAATTCTTAGCTTATCTGCCAAAGGCAGCTTGTCGAATGGCCCGAACCTCAAGATACCCGCATTGTTGAAAAGGACATCGAGCCTCCCTCTAGTTGTAAGAGTGAAGGCCTCGATAGCCTTATGGATTCCATCAGCGTCCGTAACATCCGTCAACATTGGAAAGCATTTCCGTATACCAAGCTCGGCTTCAAGCGCTTCTAATCCAGGCTTATAGACATCCGCTATGCCCACAAACCAGTCTCTTTGAGCGAATAATCGGGCTGTTTCAAGACCGATCCCGGATGCGGCGCCGGTAATGAATATACATTTTTCTCCGTCCATGGTTCGCTTTCAGCAAGATAAGGAAAATAATTGCTCAAATATTTCAAGACTTGCCCAAAATATGTATAGCCATGGCCGCTTCCTCAACTCCAATATTACCACCACCATTTTCGGCCAGTGCGATCCTGGCATTCTCAACTTGGCGTTTACCTGCTTCCCCTCTGATTTGGGTAACGAGTTCATAAATTTGGGCCAATCCGGATGCCCCTATGGGATGGCCTCGGCATTCGAGCCCCCCGCTGGTGTTAATGGGTTTGTTTCCACCAAGCGTCGTAGTCCCCGATTCCGCCAATTCACCGCCTCCTCCCAGTGGGCAGAAACCCATCACCTCGGTTTGATGGAGTTCACCATAAGCGGTTGCGTCATGAAGTTCGGCCAGATCTATATCTTCAGGCCCCAAGCCCGATTTTTCGTAGGCCTGTTTCGAAAGTCGAGCTCCTATGTCCTCCCCATCTATGTCCCGATCGCTTCCCTGTCCAAGTATAGATGTGAGAACCTTGACCGAACGAGTGTAGCCGAGTTTTTTGAGATAAGCTCCGGAGCATACAATGGCGGCAGATGCGCCGTCACCGACAGGGGCGCACATTGCTCGAGTCAGAGGATATGCGACAGCTTTGTCATTCATTACCTCATCTACTGTCATGGGATTCTGATATTGGGACAACGGATTTAAAGATCCATGGGTATGATTCTTGGAAGCAATTATGGCCAGATGCTTCTTCGTGGTGCCGAATCTATCCATGTGCCAACGGGCGCCCATAGCATAGGCATCCATAAAGATGCTCCTGCCATCCCCTGGCGCTGATTCGTTTTCAGGTATCTGAACATTGAAGCTGTTCCCGATTTCCATGATCATCTGGACATGCGAATGGAAATTTTCCATATCCATGCAGGACGCATACGCCTGCAACGATCGGATTTTATCAGGACAAGTGATTTTCTCCGATCCTAACACAAGAGCGCAATCAAACATCCCGGCCTTTATCCCAGTATAGGCGAGGTGAAGGGCTGTGGCGGCGCCTGCGCAAGCATTCTCGACGTTGGTCACCGGAATTTTGTCTATGCCCATTCCTCTGAGGACAACTTGGCCTCGAATCGAGTGTTGTTGGGAAAACATTCCCCAAAAAGTGTTAGAGAAGAAAGCCGCCTGAATCGCCCCTTTTTCAAGTCCTGAATCGTCCAGCGCCAGTCTGACAGCTTTTTCAGCCATAGTTCTGACGGTCTCGTCAGGGTATTTCCCAAACCGGATCATGCCAATTCCGATTATATAAACATCTAGCATAGCCTCCTCCCCAGAAACAGAAAGCCGGCAATAGTTTAAGACTGTCGGTTAATTTGTTATTCGCATCAAAGAGAATGAGCGCCAATTATCATAAGGCTGTCATTGGCCCCATCCTCAACAAGAGCCGCTCTGGCGTCACGAAATATTTTTTCCACTACAAACTCTTTGCTGAGTCCGTAGCCGCCGAACATTTGTACGGCATCGTTCGAAACCTCCAGCGCTGTGTTGGTGCAGAACACTTTGGAGGCGATCGAGTACGCTATAGATGGGGGGGTGTTGTTGTAATTGTAGACCATCACTGAGCGTGACAAAGCCCTCGCTGCTTCCACTTTCATAAACATGTTGAACAACTTGTGTTTGACGAGTTGGTGTTCGAAAAGCGGTTTTCCACCTTGAACTCTTTGACGGGAGTAAGCAAGCGCTTCCTCATAGGCTGATCTGGCTGTTCCGGTGAATATGGCGCCCATAGCTGCATTAGCAGTGGCAAGAGTGAGGTCTACCATGCTTTCGTAGCTTTCCTCATCTACCAGCATGTAATCATGTGGAACTCTGACGTTGTCGAAATAGATCTCTCCTTGTGGCAGATCCCTTTGTCCAAGTTTGTTGAGAGCCCGTCCTTTGCTAACTCCGGGGCTCGAAAGGGGTATGATACAGATTCCGCCTCCTGCCAAACCCATGGAGGGATCCAGGTTCAGGTAAGCAAGGGCATGGGTTGCTACCGGGCCGTTGGAGACCCAAGCTGATTTTTGTCCGTTGATCACCCATTCATCCCCATCAGGAATTGCCCTTAGCTGGCCCCTGATTTTAGAGTTACGGAATGCCTCAGTACCTGGGCAAAGTTGATCTGTCCCGTGGTCCGGCTCAGTTATGGCCCAACACCCTATAAATCCCGCGTCTGTATTTTGGCAAAACGGGTATATTATTTCCTTTTCGAGCAGATCATTTGGAAGCATGGACGCAAAGAATGCGGGGAAACATGATACACCTATAGATATAGCCAGGCCGGCGCTACCCCAGCCTAATTCTTCCAGGACCAGATGGATGTCGAGGGGATCGAGCCCCAGACCACCGTAGGCGTCAGGCATGAGTGTATTGTGATACCCTAATTCAAAGGCCCGCTTCATCGTGTTCCAGTAAACTTTGCTTTTTATTTCATCCTCCGGATCGGAAATTTTATCCAATTCGATACTAGCGGGTCTGAGTACTTCAGCTGCAAACTTGTGAGCCTGTTCTTTAATGGCGTTTTGTTCATCGGTAAGATCCATGTTTAACTCGAGATAGGACATTTTTCACCTCTCCGGATTCATTGCC
>JBMFSZ010000112.1:0-9466 GCA_049967315.1 Desulfomonilaceae bacterium | reverse complement strand
ATCGGAGACAATGTGGCTACAATATATTGTTTCCTGGAATATTTAACGTTTCGAACCAGCGTCTTTACAAAGTCGATTTGACTGCTCGGAGCCAGCGCAGATTTAGGTTCATCTACGAGGTACAACCCGTCAATATCAAATGCATAGCTCTGGAAGAAAGAGAGGAACGATTCGCCGTGGGATTGCGCATTCAGCGAAGCCCCTCCAAAATATTGCTTCCTGTCCGGATCATCGAGCAAAATGTCATCCAGCGAAGACGCAAAGTTGAAAAACGCCTCTGCCCTGAAATGGAAACCGTATTTGGGGCGCTGCAGAAAATCGAGCTTGATGAAATTGGCTAGTTGCGTTTCATACGGATTGGAATGTGACCTGTGTATCTTGCTACCACCCCAAGGCATGAAACCACATTTTCGTGCAATAGCATCCAGCATGGCCGATTTTCCGACACCATTTTCGCCACAGAAAAAAACTATCGATGAGTCTATCTCAAGGCATTGATTCTTCCCGAAAGCGCCGATGTTGAAAGGATAAGCGTTCCTGACCGGAAACCTGTCGTTTTCTATTGTGATCTTTTTGAGATACATTTGGTTCCTGATTCTAGAGTCTGTCCTTCAATAAAAACAGCGTTCACGATTCAGTTGTAAAACGCCATTGACAAAATCGTTCCGGTGGATGGGGATCTAGAGGAGCATGGATGCACTCTACCCTAATACTGGGATCTATTACATGAGCGAACGCTTTGAATTCACCCCAATGCATTTCTTTACACGCGTATTCACCGAGGTTTCTTTTCAATCGGGCCGCCTGAGTAGGGCAATTGGGAACAGATATAACAATTTCATCGTGTTTGTTCTCTATTTCATATCCCACGATAATATGCCACGGAAAATATTTTAGAGCTTTGGCAAAACCTTCCAGTCCCTTTTCCTTGATACCAAAGCGATCAACTATGTCTTTGGCTGCCATACCAGCGACACGTCCCCAGACCTTTTCATTGAGGCGGTTAGCCTCGTCTGTCCCATGAGCCTGTTCTACAAATATGTACCAAAAGGAGTCCACAACACGGTAATGCCAAAAAAGAAATTCCAGATACCTTTCTTTATCGTCCTGCGTCATCCAATCCGGTTTCATAGACGAGACCTCCAGTTATGAATGTACACCTGCTTTGTGATTGTGGAATATGGCCCTAAATAAGTCAATGATACAAAAACCTGCTACCACTTTTACTATCGGCTCTAGCATGATAAGATTACGTGAGCAAATTAGTTGAGGTGTTTAAGGATGCTAAAAACTGTCACCTTATTGATTCTCCTGCTGTTCACTTTCATCTATATACCGGTCCAAGCTCAACAGACATTTGCTTTACCGGATATTTCTAAGCTGAAGCTACTTACTACCCAATGGTCCAATCACGCGTCCGATATCCCCGGAAAACAGACGAGAATGGACTTTTATTCTTCTCCAGACGGTCAAATTATAACTATATATTCTTATAAGGGCAGAAATATTGCGTTCAGTGTCCATTCTAACAGTGACGTACAGAAGACATACCGGATATTCATGGATCCTACAGGGAAACATTTGTTCCAGGAAATATCTCCAGGAGTCCACTGGGAAATTCCTGCCTGGGCGCGATGACAATTTGTCAGGATAAATGTTTTTACGGCCCGTTAATAACTCATTCGAGGACCAATAACTGATGCATGAGATGGGGATAGTCCAAAGCATTCTCGATATAGTAGAACAGCAGATGAAAATTCACTCAGCAACTAGGCTAGTGCGCATAGACCTTGAATTTGGAGCTATGACCGCAGTGATGCCGGACGCCCTCAGGTTTGCCTTTGAAATTCTTACCAAGGATACTCCAGCCGAAGGCGTAGAAATTGATATCAATATTGTGCCGATCAGAGCGGTCTGTTTTGATTGCGGACACGAGGAGGTAATGGACACCTTTACGCCCTTTTGTCCAGCGTGTTCAACCGGAACGCTTACTATTACTGAGGGCAAAGATGAGATGAAAATAGTTTCAATTGAAATCGAATAGATTCTTTCGATAGGCGCATATTCAAGAGCGGAGGTTAACATGAAACTAAAGGGCAAAAAGGCGGGGTTACTCGTTGAAGACATCTACAATGAATTGGAGGTGTGGGTCCCTTATTACCGACTCAAAGAAGAAGGCATTAAAGTTACAGTCATAGGTTCAGGCACGTCTCGGACTTATATCGGCAAATATGGTATCCCTATTGACGTTGACAAGTCAGCCGCCGAAGTAAAAGCTGAGGATTTTGACGTCATAATCATACCCGGTGGTTATGCGCCAGATAAAATGCGAATCCATCCGGAAATGGTAAAACTGGTAAAGGACGCCGTTAAAATCGGCAAGGTCGTAGCTTCCATCTGTCACGGTGGCTGGATGCTGGCAAGCGCAGACGCAGTCAGAAACAGGAGAGTGACTTCGTATATTGCGATAAAGGATGACTTGAAAAACGCTGGAGCTCTCTGGGAAGATTCAGAGTTGGTACAGGACGGAAATATCATCACATCGAGAAAACCAGATGATTTGCCAGCATTTTGCAGGGCGATTATAGAAGCTTTGAGCAGATGATCGATCCAGAAATAGGGACTTGCTGACAAGCATTCCGAGTCTAGGGATATGCCACGCAAATCATTTTCATACATGTCTGTGCTTCCGGAAGGCTTAAAGCCGACCCGCATTGAAGTCGACGAGCAGTCAGGAAAAATTGAATCAATCAGTGGGGAAACTGCTGCGGTAGACGCATCATGCGTTCTTTTCCCTGGTTTTATGGACATCCATGTCCATGCCCGAGAATTTCCCAGACCAGTTTCAGGATCAGACGACCTCGTTGAAAAGTGGAAATCGACTTGCGCCAAAGAGGTTTTCTCGACCGCGGATGACGCCGCAATAAACGGTGGAGTAACCTGTTTTGCCGCTATGCCGAACGATCCGGATCCACCAGATAATAGGGTTACTTTCGACAGGAAGCGCCTAATTGTTGGAGATTGCAAATGTCCAGTAATATTGTTCGCACTAATTTCCGAGGATTCCGAGCCCTGGGCGGACTTACCCTACAAGCTGTATTTGGATCACTCGCGGAGCAAGCTAAACTTCTCAAGCTGGCAATCGGTTGAGGACTCCTTGAAACGATACAGAGGCCAAAGGGTATTTTTTCACGCCGAAGATCCTGACATCCTGAAAAAAAATTCTGAACAGCATGCTCATTGGAAAAGGCGACCGCCGGAGGCAGAAATTAGGGCCGTGTCGAAAATTCTTGACCTTACCCACAAGTACGGCCTCGCCACGCATCTATGCCATATATCAACAGAGAGCGCAGTGAGGTTGATCTCTGAGTATAATGACTCGGCTTCGCAAAAGATAACTTGCGAGGTGACGCCTCATCATCTTTTTTTCAGCGTGGATGAAAGTCACTACCTGGGAGCAGGCCACGAAATTTTGATCCCCCATTATTTACTGAATTGCAACCCTCCCATAAGGTCGGAACAAGACCGGCTAGCCATGATAGAAGCCTTAAGGTCCGGATTGGTCCAAGTTCTCGCTTCGGATCATGCGCCTCATACTTTGACAGAGAAGAGACAAGGGGTTTCAGGTATGCCGCATTTGGACACTTTCGGTCCGTTTACGGGATGGCTTGTCAAGGAGTGTGAGTTCAGCCTGGGTCGTATAGCAGAAGTCATTTCCGAGGAACCGTACCGGATTATGGGACCGAATCTCGCAAAAAAGTATGGTCGTGTACAAGAAGGTTACGGAGCGTCATTCACCGTGTTAGATTTCACACAAAAAACCAGCATAGGAACTGTTAGAGATCCCAATTCTAATCGCCGACTTTTCACCCGCTGTGGCTGGTCACCTTTTGAGCATTTATCCCTACCAGCCTATGTAAAGTTTACCATCATAGACGGAAAAGTTTTCAATTGTAGTCCCGACTTGACTGGATCAGCCAAGGCCTGATTTTTAGCTCTTACAATCAAGGTGAACGCCATGAACTTTATAGGTCGCGACATCATCTCGATGAATGATCTGACCCGGGAGGAGATCGACTACGTTTTGTCCAAAGTCCCGGAAGTTCAAAATCATCCTGATAAGCAGTCGTTTTGCATTAACAAGGTTTCAGCGATGCTTTTTTTTGAGCCCTCGACAAGAACACGTACGTCTTTTGAAGTGGCCATGAGAAACCTTGGTGGGAAAATTGGAGGATTTTACGACGCGAACATCACTTCCGCCGTAAAACAGGAATCATTGTGGGATACCGTCAAGATGCACGATGGGTACGGTTTTGATGTGATTGTCATAAGACATCCACTGAAGGGTGCTGCAAGAGTAGCCGCCGAGGCTGCCGATATTCCGGTTATAAACGCAGGTGATGGCCCCAACCAGCATCCTACTCAGACATTGCTTGACCTTTACTCAATTAGGGAAACCCAGGGGCGGCTTGACGGTATCTCGGTAGCCATGGTTGGTGACCTGGTTAACGGAAGAACAGTTCATTCTCTAACAGAGGCTCTTCTAAAGTATGAAAATTGCCGTCTGGTATTCATCTCCCCCAGAGATCTTGCCATGCCACGGTCAATAATAGACAAATGCGCCAAGGCTTCAGTGGAAAGAGGTATTTCGTTCGTTGAAGGAAGCAGAATCGAAGATCATATCGGCGCAGTTGACGTTCTTTACATGACAAGGATCCAGATGGAGAGGCTACAAGAGCGCGCTCTGGCAGAGAAATTTCGAAGCATATACAGATTGGAAGCCAGCATGTTGGCTGACGCCAAACCCAATATGAAAATCATGCATCCCCTACCCCGAGTTACAGAGATAGCTCAGGATGTGGATGAAACACAATTCGCGTACTATTTCCAACAGGCAAAGAATGGACTTCTGGTTCGTGAAACATTGCTTGCTCTCATCCTTGGAGCCGTAACATGAAGGATAGACCAATAACGATCGCGAAAATAGAGTGCGGCATTGTCGTGGATCACATACCTGCGGGTAAGGCTTTCCTCATATCTCAGGTGTTGGGCTTAAACGCTCTGGCCAGAAAAACTGGAGATATAATCGCCATAGGAATCAATTTCGAATCTCAATCCCTCGGGAAAAAAGACATAATCAAAGTCGAAAATCTCAGTTTGACCCGAAACATGCTGAACGTCGTAGCCTTGATAGCCCCGTTCGCCACGGTTGCGCGTATCGAAAATGGAAAAGTTATAGAAAAGCATGAAGTGGACGTTCCGGATCACGTGGGTGACATTGTGGTATGCCCTGACCGATTTTGCATTACGAACCATGAACAGGTGCCATGCAAATTTTCAGTTACGGCGAAAAATCCTCTTACAATGAGATGCCACTATTGTGAAACCGAATTTTTTGGACCACTTATAAAATATAAGGAGAAAAATTAATTCGATAATTTATGAGCAAACAAAAAGGCGGCCGCAATATCCGACCGCCTTTTGTGTTTCCGGAAAATACCGGCAACTGACTAGTACATGCCACCCGGAGGCATACCACCACCAGGCATTGGGGGAGTTTCTTTTTCTTTCGGTTTTTCTGCGATCATAACTTCGGTGGTCAGCATGAGTCCAGCGACAGAAGCCGCGTTCTGCAGCGCCAGCCTTGTAACTTTAGCCGGATCGATAACACCATTTTCGAGAAGGTCTTCGTAGGTTTCCTTATATGCGTTGAATCCGAACGCGCCTTCCTTGTTCTTGATCTTGTCCACAACTATGGATCCATCATGGCCCGCATTCACTGCGATCTGCCTGATGGGCTCCTCTAGCGCCCTCAACACGATCTTGGCTCCGACCGCCTCGTCGCCCTCGAGATTCAGATCTGTAATGGACTGGAGACATCTCAGGTAAGCAACTCCACCACCGGGGACAATCCCCTCTTCCACAGCGGCTCGAGTGGCGTTCAGGGCGTCTTCAACACGCGCTTTCTTTTCTTTCATTTCAGTTTCTGTTGCAGCGCCCACGTTAATTACCGCAACTCCCCCGACCAATTTGGCCAGACGCTCTTGCAGTTTTTCACGGTCATAGTCCGAAGTGGTTTCTTCGATTTGTGTGCGGATCTGTCGGACTCGCCCTTCAATCTTTTCCTTCGAGCCAGCGCCATCAACTATAGTGGTGTTGTCTTTGTCGATGGTGACTCTCTTGCAGCGACCGAGGTCGTTTAAGCTAACATTTTCAAGCTTCAGACCGAGATCTTCGGAAATAACCTGGCCACCTGTCAGTATAGCTATATCTTCCAACATGGCTTTCCTGCGGTCACCAAAACCAGGGGCTTTGACTGCACAGGCAGTGAGCGTTCCACGAAGTTTGTTAACTACCAGGGTGGCAAGAGCCTCTCCCTCAACGTCCTCAGCGACTATCATCAGTGGGCGACCCATTTTTGCAACCTGCTCCAACAGGGGAAGCATGTCACGCATATTGGAAATCTTTTTCTCGTTGATCAGAATGTAGGGATCTTCCAGCGACACTTCCATTCTCTCAGGATCCGTCACAAAATAGGGAGACAGATATCCACGATCAAACTGCATACCTTCGACGACATCCAAAGAGGTTTCCATAGCCTTGGCTTCTTCCACGGTAATGACACCTTCTTTACCGACTTTCTCCATAGCCTCGGCAATAATGTTTCCGATCGTGGAATCGTTGTTCGCCGAAATAGTTCCAACTTGAGCGATCTCTTTCTTGTCTTTGGTGGGTTTCGATAATTTCTTTAAATTGGCCACTACGGCATCTACAGCTGTGTCTATACCTCTTTTAAGGTCCATGGGCGAAGCGCCGGCCGCAACCATTTTAATACCCTCGCGATAAATCGCCTGGGCTAAAACAGTAGCTGTAGTGGTTCCATCACCCGCTACATCGGAAGTCTTTGAAGCGACCTCCTTCAACATCTGGGCGCCGAGGTTCTCAAATTTGTCTTCGAGCTCAATTTCCTTGGCAACTGTAACACCGTCTTTGGTTACGTTAGGAGATCCCCAGGATTTCTCGAGAATAGCGTTCCTGCCTTTGGGGCCCAAAGTTGACTTTACGGCATCCGCCATAATGTTTACGCCCTTCAGGATCTTGTCCCTAGCCTGCTGTTCAAAAAGAATTATCTTCGCGGCCATATAAATGCTCCTTAAAAATTATTTAATGTTTCAATCAAATTTTTAGCGATAAAACTTCTGGTCAAAAGATTAGGACTCCACAAGACCGAGAATGTCGTCTTCACGCATAATAAGATATTCAACACCTTCAATTTTGATTTCAGATCCGGAATATTTGCCGAATAACACTGTATCGCCTTCTTTGAGTTCGAGAGGTATGATCTTACCGTCTTCAGTTTTTTTACCTTTCCCCACGGCGATAATTTTGCCTTGCTGGGGTTTTTCCTTGGCGGTGTCAGGCAGTATAATGCCTCCTTTGGTAACTTCCTCTGATTCCACCCTCTCAACGAGGAGTCGATCATAAAGAGGACGAAATTTCATGACATGACCTCCACACAATTTTGTTTTAGACTAGGTATGTATTTAGCGCTATACCGTTGTTAGCACTCACTACATATGAGTGCCAATCATCAATCAGTTTGTCAACCCTTGCAAAATAAATTTTCTAGAGGACTACAAAAAAATGAAATCCAAATTGATATGCCCAAGTTGTGGGTTCGCAATCACGACCTATAAAAATCCCATCCCAACGGTTGATATAATAATAAAAAATCAGGGCGGAATCGTCCTTATAAATAGAAAAAATCCGCCATTCGGTTGGGCTCTGCCCGGTGGATTCGTAGACTATGGCGAATCCGTAGAACAAGCCGCAAAAAGAGAAGCAAAAGAGGAAACATCCCTCGACATTCACAACTTGAAATTACTCGGAGTATATTCCGCTCCGGATAGGGACCCAAGACATCACACAATATCAACCGTGTTTATGGCTGACAGCACGGGCAATCTTTCGGCAGGCGACGACGCGGCCGAAACGCGGGTTTTTGCCAAGGGAAAACTTCCCAATGACCTGGCATTCGATCATGCTAAAATTATTGAGGATTTTTTCGATTCGGAATCGTGCCAATGTGATCAACGCAATGAGCAATGACATTCGTTCTCCTGTTTTTAGTCTGGAGTTGCAAGATTTCTTATCACTGTCTAATATCTAACACGATGTATCAATAGGAGTTACTTAATGATCGGGATATCAAAACTTTACTGTGGCGCTGTTGAGGCTTCTGATCCCCTACGCTACGGGCGAATATCAAAAGACCTACCGTCCCATTTGCTTCAGTTTTCTAAAGATAAAAAACCTGTCGTGGTTTGGAATGTCACACGGCGTTGTAACCTTAAATGCATTCACTGCTATTCTCATTCTGAAAACAAGAACTATTCGAATGAACTGACCACTGAACAAGGAATGCGGTTAATTGATGATCTGGCGAGTTTTGGATCACCTGTGGTCCTGTTTTCTGGAGGCGAGCCTTTAATCCGTCCGGACATCTTGAAACTTATCCGTCACGCTACCTCTTCTGGCATGAGAGCAGTACTGTCCACAAACGGGACCCTGATTGATGAGTCCATAGCAGGAAAACTTCAGGATATCGGTTTATCCTACGTGGGAATAAGTCTGGATGGCCTGGAGAAAGTGCATGACTCCTTCAGAGGCGTTCAAGGCACCTTTGAGCGCGTCCTGAGGGCCATAGGGAACTGTAAGGCAGTCGGGCTCAAAGTCGGACTTAGATTCACAATCAATAGAAGGAACTACGAGGAAATCGATGGGGTCTTCGACCTACTGGAACAGCAGCAGGTCCCCAGGATCTGCTTTTATCATCTGGTTTATGCCGGTCGGGGCGCGGACCTAATGAACGAAGACCTCGACCATATTCAAACAAGGAAAGTGGTCGACCTTATTATTGACAGGACATCAGCTCTGCATAACAAAGGTTTGGCTGTGGAAGTTTTGACTGTCGACAACCACGCCGATGGCCCGTACGTTTACTTGAGGCTGATGAAAGAAGACCCTGAAAGAGCTGCACAGGCGCTGGAATTGCTTCGAATGAACGAAGGTAACAATTCGGGTCGAGGTATTGGATGCGTTTCGTGGGATGGGGCTGTTCACGCAGACCAATTTTGGAGGCATCACAGTTTTGGCAATGTTCGAGAGCGACCGTTCAGCAAAATCTGGATAAACCCTGATGACGACTTGTTGCAGAAACTGAAACACAAGAAAGATTTTGTAAAGGGGAGATGCGCTCGCTGCAAATGGCTGGACATTTGCGGAGGTAATTTCAGGGTTCGAGCCGAAGCCGCGTTAGGTGATTTATGGGCGTCAGACCCGGCGTGTTACTTAAATGACGACGAAATAGGCCTGATTTAGACGGGTTAGTCTATAAAATCGATCTGAGTCATTCACGTTTTGTCAGACCTCTATTTTCTATTGCGTTCATTACAGGATAGTCATT
>JBMFSZ010000111.1:0-9488 GCA_049967315.1 Desulfomonilaceae bacterium | reverse complement strand
GCATGTGTCTGGGCAGTCATACGGGCATACGGATCTCCTGACCGAATTAGCCATCGAAATTCTCCTTGCATTCTTCCAGACGCAGTCACCCAGAGGTATTCATACCTTTAAAGAACTTATACTTTACTTATTAACAAATTGTATGCTTTTACAGGTCTTTTTGGAAGAGTGTCTCATCCATCATCAAAGTCACCAGTAAGATCCTAACTCTTCGAGAATTAGTCGAAGCAAGAATCAAAGCGAATAATGAAACACAGAAGAGTCATCGCTTTTATCATAGCTTCGAGTATCCCTTTACCTGCTCCATGAACGCCTCGAGGCGCGTCTTTTCGTTGGTTTTCTTGAGCCCGTCATAGACTAGGGTCAACATGGGCACTCCTGGGTGACATTTCATGGCCCGAGTCAAAGCGGCCGTCACCACAGTTCCATAGGAACAGTTGAGGGTTATGAGGTTTAATATACCGTGGGCCCCCTGGTCCAGGTAGCTCAGGGCTGTTGCAAACGGGGCCGTTATCCCCGGGGGGTAGCGATAATCCATATGGTTTGAAATGGCTTTTTTCGTCCGTTGGCCGCATGGATCGATTGGCGGTCGGGCAGCATCTTTGTCAAAAAGTAATCCTTTTATTCGCATTTCAGAAACAATCATGGACGCATACAACGAAGTCCTGGAATCGAATTCCGAAGAGCGGGATGACCATGTCCTTCCCATTATTTCCTGGAGATAGAATAGCTTCAATCCATCCGAAAATGTCGGCGGAGACCAGACCGTCCCGCCGAGTCTCTCTATTTCCCTATAAACGTCGTTATTCGCAAAGGAAACCACGCGAGTGTAATAGTCTCCGGTGATGGCGATTACCGGTTTGATTTCGTGTTCGTTCACCTTGACTCTGCGTAATTCCTCTACAGCCGCTTCAATTCCGCTAAGTCCATCTCCGGCGGACAGGGATAGCGATACAAAATTTTTACAATCTGTGTATACCTGATCCAACAGGGATGGGGCCTCTGCGACCGCACGTAAGCTAAGATAGAACCGTAGCAGCGCATCATAAGCTATTAAGCCTTCCCATGTCCGCAAAAAGACCAGATCTCGATTCCGCTTGGATACCCCGAATGAGGTCATAGCCTGACTCAGATCCCCGATTACTCGCATTGGGTAACCGAGTTCTTTCCTGACCTTTTCAATGTAAACTGCATATTGTCCCAAACGACAGGCGCTATACCCCGGAACACAAAAAATGATACGTTTTGCCTCACTGGTAGGCAATTGGCGCGCGATCTTTAGATAGTCCCCCAATATGAGGGCGTAGGGATGGCATTCACCTCCCATGAGATACGCTCGCCCTAAATTGGCGGACTCTCTATCGGGAGGCGGCAATACCGATGCATTGATTCCCATCGACCGGGCTGCTGACGCAAATGCATGGGAGTGATCTCCAAAATACGGAATGTATATTGAATCGGCACGTCCTCTATGTGACCGATCCTTTGAAATTTGTCGATGTTCGATGACCCTAGGCCGACCAGTAGGCCGGTCAGAATCCTGAGCTGAACAGCCCGCTTCCCCCAAGTTACTGCTCTCGAAAACAACTGAATCACCTTTCCCTGAGGCTTCTATGACGTCTAAACCCCGGCTTTCGGTAACACTTTGCACCGAGACCATTCGGGATTCCCCTTGAGGATCCTGAATCGAATACCTGCTCAGGCTATCCAGATATGCCTCCAGGCGAGTCATTACTCCCGCTTTGGATGAATGTTCGTCCATTTCGAGCACAAGGAGCGGTTTTCCTTTGAGGCTCTCCCTTATGTGGCGCATGGTAAAGGGATCTGGTCCGCATCCGAAAAAGGTTATCATGACAGGGAACAGTCGGGGATCATGGGAAATGGCGCGAGCGACACCAATCATACGGAGTTGGTGCTTCCATGTAATCGAATTTCGCGTGGGATAGTCTTCCAGAGGAAAAATATCCGCCGGTATTGCCTTAACCCCCAAACTCCTTAACAGACCGGCGAGGTTCATGTTAAGGAATGGCTCCGCTGTATGGTATGGCTTTCCAAGCACCACGAGGGCACAATCCTTTTCCCCCAGCGAATCTAGAAATTCTCTGCCCCGCTTTTCCATTAATTCATTGAACAGACGTTGGCAATCCACGGCTTTTTCAAAGGCATTCCTTGCGGTATTCTCAGAAACTCCGATATCGAGAGCAAAACGGATATGCTCATTGTAGAATGAATCCGGATCAAACTCGTAGCTGATCAATGGCTCGTGCCACCGGATGTCGAAGGATCCACGAAAAAACTGTGATGAAGCTTGAATGTAAGGACAATGCTCAATATTACGTCCCCCGAAACCTGCAGGCGCTTCATTGAGGATAGTAGGATGAAAGATCGCCTCCACGCCCGATTCAACAAGCTCGCGAATCTGCCCGGCCATTACTTTCATTGGAAGGCAGGTCTCAACGTGAAGGAATCGTGTACCATGTGCGAATTGCTCACGATTCGGCTGAGCGGCAACTTTCAGGGAAATACCCAAATCCTCGATGAATGACTTCCAGAATGGAAACCACTCATAAAACTGCGGAGACCGAATCATTCCCCAGACCGGCGCAGGCAATCGGTTCTTTGCTCTTGATGGTAGTCCTATTCCTGAACGCCGCTCTGGCAATCGTTCCGCAATCTCCTGCAGATATTGCGCCCTGATTGTGAAGGCATCAGTGCCGTTATTTTCTCGTGACGTATAATCCTCCGCTTCCCATCTTTGACAGCGTCCCCCACTAAACACGATACGATCATCAAACTTGTACTTGTCAACTGAACAGTTGTTAGCACAACCTCCACACGTGAATCGTTCGGGAACAAATTCCCTGAACTTCGGTAAAGACAAAGCGCCTTTGCGAGAACCAATTTTACCGGACTTTATTGAATCGAGCGCCTTGAGAGCAGCTCCAAAAGCGCCAGATATTCTGAAGAAAGGTGGGGAATCAAACGTCACCCCGGTTTCATGTTCAAAAGCAGCCCGCACAGCTGGGTTCGCGGCAACTCCTCCGAGAAACATCACCCTGTTTCCGAGTGGCATCTGCTTTGCTACATGTTCCAGATAGTTCCGGACAACGCTTATGCAAACTCCTGCTGAAAGATCAGCCTGTGTAGCTCCGTTATTTTGATGATGAATAAGGTCTGACTCCATAAACACTGTGCACCGGGTTCCCAGATCCGATGGCGCCCTGGACAAGAAAGCAGCGTCCGAGAATTCCTGCCCCATGGATAATCCGATCCTGTCAGCCTGTTCCATTAGAAAGCTTCCCGTACCGGCAGCGCAGACCCTGTTCATTTCAAAGTTTTTGATCGCTCCACTTTCCATGCTTATCCATTTGGAATCCTGACCACCTATCTCTACAATGGCGCCTACATCCTGATCGTAGAAAATGGCAGCTCTGGCTTGAGCGCTGATCTCATTGACAACAAGGTCCGCACGCAAGAGTTTCCCGACCAAAGATCGGCCACTACCGGTAACAGCAAAGGCATCCGCCTGAAGCCCATCTTCCGACAACGAAGCAATCACCTTGTCCAGAGCATCCAAAGGCCTACCCATGGAGAGGCGGTAATCTTCTACGAGAATGCGGCCCTGGCCATTGATTACAACTCCCTTGACACTGACCGAGCCTACGTCCAACCCCATCACAAGAGGTGGAACTTTCTCTATCTGCTCGGGTCGATGAGCCCCAGGATAAATTTGCCGGTTAATTGAGCTATCCAGCGGGATCGAGAATGAACTTATGGAATAGCGTCTGGGAGCTGACATGGCGGCTTTTTCAAGTTCCCCAAAACTTGTACGGCCCTCATGATTTCGGGAAATCTCAGCACATCCTAGGGCGCCGAGCACCCGGTAATGAGGAGGCACTATGACCTCATGTTGGGAAAGGGCAAGAAGATTCCTGAAGGCTTTCACCACGGCCTGGTTCGCCATGACTCCGCCCTGGAGTGAAACCAGTGGAACCAGGCAATCGCCCCTGATCAATGTTCCTAGATAATTGCGTGCCAGAGCAAACGCCACACCAAGGAGTATGTCCGGAATCGGAACCCCCTCCTGAGCCTGGTGAATCATGTCAGTTTTTGCAAACACAGCGCAGCGGCCGGCTATAGGGGCGGGATTCTTGCTAGTTATGGCCAGCGCCCCAAAGGACTCTATAGGTATGCCCAGCCTGCCCGCCTGTTCGTCAAGAAAAGCGCCGGTCCCGGCGGCGCAGATCTCATTCATGCGGAATGAAACTATCCTCGGTATGACACCAGTTTGAGGCGGCTCAATTACGATGAATTTTGAGTCCTGGCCCCCGATTTCAATAATGGTACGAATTTGGGGATTTACGCTCAGCGCCCCGGTGGCGTGAGCCGTTATCTCATTTATCGCTGCAACTCCCAAAGAATCAGAAAGCAAATTTCTCGCGCTCCCTGTGGCCATGGCTCCATAGATCGGGAGATCTTGACCCAACCTATCCTTCATATGTCGAAGAGCCTTGACAAAAGTTTCCATTGGTCGTCCCTGAGTGCGCATATAAACGGAAACAGGGCCATTTAAACTTTCGCCCAGAAGAACGAGATTCAGACTGACTGAACCGCAATCTATTCCGAGGAAAACTGGCTGATTCATCGGATTGACTCTTTCCGTGCCCTTAGTAATGACATGATTTTAGGGCTTCAATCTGAAGTCTTCAACAACTCCTTAAGTTCAGTTTAAATTCTTCCATCTTATAAGGCTTGTACAAAATACCGTTAGGCCGCTTTCCAGCAAAATCGCCCATCACAAAATCCAGTAGCACGAGATCTATTTCATTGGGTCTCTCTCCAAAAATTCTAACCCCCTGTTCTCCATCCAGGGCATCTATTGTGACGTACCCTAAAACTTCCAGCCGTTTTGTGACCATATCACGAACCGTCTCTTCATCCTCGATAACAAGAATAGTATTTCCTCTGAACTGGGCCTGTGATACCGAGGCTCGCTCTTCAACCTTCTGGATCCCGACGGCTCTAGACTGAGAGCTCTCAGTTACAGGAAACAATACACGTATGGTCGTTCCCAGCCCTATCTCACTATCAACAAATACCACTCCATTATGAGCTTTCATTATCCCGAACACTTCAGACATTCCTAAGCCGCGGCCTACAAATTTGGTTGTAAAGAAAGGGTCAGCCAGCTTTCGCTGCGTTTCGGTGTCCATCCCGCATCCTGTATCAGAGACTTCCAGAAACACAAAACGCCCCGGCGAGATCTTATGCTGAGAATAGCAGTGAGTCAGACAAGCTTCATCACAATGCAAGACCCTGGTGGAAATTCGAATCCGGCCTTCTTCGGCGCCTATAGCCTCAGCAGCGTTGGTAAGAATGTTCGTGATCAGACGCACAATGTGATCCGCATTGCCCCTGATATTGGGAAGCTCTTCGCCTATTTCCAACCTAAGAATCACATGATCCGGCACTATTTTTTTAAATAGATCGAGATTCCTTAGAAGCAGTTCTTTAAGGTCCAGATCGGTAGGGACATGAATGGAGCTTCCAGTGTATGCCAAAATCTGCCTGGAGAGTTCGGCTGAACGTTCAGAGGCGTTTAAGGCATTAATGACCAATTCTCTAGCTTCGGAATCTGGAGACAGTGAGTCTAGAGCCAGTTGGAGATTTCCGAGGATAACAGCCAACTGGTTGTTAAAATCGTGAGCTATGCCACCAGCCATTACTTGAAGGCTTTCGAATTTTTGAGTCAGCAAAGATTCTCGTTCAATTTCTAAACGTTTTTTCTCAGTGATATCTGTAACAATTAAACCGGCTGTCTTTGTGGAGCTCGGTAAAGTGGGTCTAATGGCGACGATGCTAACTCTGATGAATTTGGCCAATCTGGTTTCTAAAATAATCTCTGTTTTCTCTTCACCTCCGAACGTCTTCTTCAGTGCCGTTTCAAAAGTCACAAGACCTTCAGGCACGATAAAATCCTGAAAAGAACACCCCAGTATATTTTTTACCGACAATCCCAGGTTTTAGGACAGGCTTTCATCGCTGAACAATATTGTTCCTTCGGAGTTAACGGTCAGCCCACCATCCGCCATTTCCTGAAAAAACATCCGGTAGACAGCGTCAGCCCCGGAAAGAGCGTAGATTTTGGGTCCATCAGGCCCGGATACAACCGGAGCGTCTATGGCCCCGCTTCGAATCGCGTCCAACGCATCTTCTGCCTCATTAAGACGGGATCGAAGTTCCTCGTATTCGGTGGTCAGATTCTCATAAATTTTTGATTCTTTTTCCACCAATTACTCCTGATTTTCTTGAATGTGCTCACGCAAAGTAAGCCCCACCAGCACTCTTTCCTTGTCTGAGAGATCCCCGACAATTTTTCGCAGAGGTGGAGGCAGCGCCTTGATTAGAGTAGGCGCACCAATGATCTGGTTTACCTCAAGACGCTCTGGTTCCTGATATATGTCTATGATCTCAACCTGGCGCCGGTCCTTGAGGTATTCCTCGCCAAGTTGTTTCAGGTTTTCTATGGCGCTAACTGATTTGACTGTTTGACCACTCACATACAAACGATGTTCGTAAGACTCATTGCCAGCCATAGACAAAGCCTTTTCCAATTTCTCCACTGGGGTATTCGGCTTTTCCTGGTTCATGGCGGTTACTCCTGGATCTTTTGCATGGTCGGCTTCAAATCTAAGCCGACGAGTACACGCACGGTACTGGATAAATCACCTATAATTTTCATGACAGGCGGCGGGAGTCTTCTCACCAAAGTGGGCAGAGCCAGAATTTGATCTCCACTCGCTAGCTGAGGTTTCTCAAACAGATCGATCACCTCAATATGGTATTTTCCCGCAAGGTGCGTTTCACATATTTTCTTCAGGTTGTCAAAGGCTGTGATCGATTTAGGAGTTTGCCCAGCCACGTACAAGCGTAGATTTCAGAATTGTTCGTGGAGTTGGTTGTCTCCATCATCATTTGACTCAATGTCCATTGCGGTCTCCTGATTCAATGACCTTTTATAATTATGTCAGCAACTTACGTCGTGTTACCGGCGAATCCGTGCAATTTCATCATTTACCTTTTCCAGGGTGTCTTCACGCAGGATGGACTGATCGATGAGTCTTTGAAGTTCCTTTTCTTCAGCTTCAAATTCAGATTTCATGGCCGCAATCCTGGTATTCAACAATTGCCGTCTTTCCTCAAGGTCCAGCCTTTTTTTCTCTATACTGTGCTTTCTCTCCAGCGCTTCCGCCTTTTCCTGGGCTTCTCGAACAAACCGGGCTGAACCAGTAAGCACGGCACCTGTCTCAAAGTAAACATCTAGTAGCTCAACCCCGTTATTAGTGAGAAGAAACGCCCGGAACTGGTTAGGCTGATTCATTCCCAGGGATTTGGTCACATAAAATGTCCTGTTACGTTCCTCGCTACACCCCAGGGATCTTAGCAATAGGCACGTATCCATCAGGGAAGAAATCCCTACTTCTGTTTCTTCCGCAGATGTTCCCCCTGTGTAAGATCTGTGCGGACTGTCGTGATCCCGTTAGTCTTAAGAAAATCTATGAGCCGCAAGATCATTTCCCTGAATTCAGACGCCATTGCTCCGGGGATAAGGCTGGAGATTGGGTCTATCGCAACCGCAGCAGGTTCAAATTCATGTATTTCCTGGTGCCTGAGCTTCCTGAAATCAGGATTGAGCTACCACGGTAATATCCTTTACCCCCAAGCATGACGTCCAGAGCGTCTATGCCGGTAGATACCCGTTCCTCGGAAACAACATGGTTTAACCCCGACGAAGTGTCGGGGACCAGCCATGTTCCTCCGGAGGAAATAAGGAATGGATACTCATCAGCGCCATGCATTGAGTCGCGGTAATTGATCACTCTCAATCGTCTCGTTGAAATTTGACCTAAGACCCGGTGATCCATCAGAATTACGCAGTCTACGACATATTCCTCCAGTCCATGCCGAGTAAGCGTTTCCTTTCCACGTCCAGCGGTCACTATCGCTGTGAGGCCTCTGCTTTTCAACCATCCGAAAAGCCTGCGGAGCTCAGACCCCAATATTCCTTCATTGGCGAAACCAGAAAATAGGGCCTCAATCGTGTCGAGGATAACCCGTTGGGCTCCTATCCGATCAACAGCAGCGGCTATACGTCGGTTTCTTCAATCTCGCTCCTGCCTATTCAAACATGATCCACCACAATCTTTTTTCTATCTATAAGGTCTTGCAGATCGAATCCCATCGAACTGAATTTCTTTTTCAAGTCGTCCGCATTTTCCTAAAAAGTGATTACTACTCCGGGTTCGCCATACTGCAATGTTGCGCGAATGATGAACTCAATACCTAGAAGAGTCTTGCCACATCCAGCGGAACCGCAAACCAGTGCAGGACGTCCATGCGGTAAGCCACCTCCTGTGATTTGATCTGAACCCGCAATCCCTGCTGGACATTTTTTCAGATCGCTCATAAAACTCCATCCTTCTGATGTCTGGGCCCCCCTCGGGCTACATTGTCGAAAAGGCCCTTTTCCTGGAGGTCACAGAGTCTGTCTCCAGTTCCACAAAAGTGAGTAACGAGTATAATAATAATCCGATCTAATGTCATATACCGATTATTAGCGATAATCAACTGATGTTGACGCCAGAAACCTGAGCCTAGCCATAAAAATGAGAGCAAGCCTTTCTTGCCTCCAAATGGATAAGTTCCTTTTCTTATAAAACATACGGGGTCAGGAAATTGGATAGAGAAAGGTCAATGCATACATATTCAATACAGGATTCCAAAAGCTGTCCAATTAGTTTTTAGGCGTGCCGCCTATCTCGCGTAGAGACTTTTTTATTGTCATCCTTGCGAGAGCGCAGCGCGAGAAATTTAGAGCGAAACGTTGTATAAAGACTGAAAGCTATCCTGAAACAGGCTGCCGCGCCTGCACCGGTAGAGCTATGGAAAGTTGAATGCCTCCGAGAGGTTGTATTGAATTACTCTCCAACGGAGGCTAAGCGAAATATAGGAGGAAGGGATGCAGAAATTGAGATCGGACCAACCAGGAAAAGTGTGCGACGGACTGTGGTACCTCGGTCGGCCCGAGTCAGGTGTCTACTGGCTGCAAGGCTCTGAGGGAGCGTTGATTATCAGCGGAGGAACAAGCTACATCACAGCCGACGTTATAGACCAAATGCAACGATTTCAACTCGATGGCTCGGAGCTGACAGGAATTCTCATCTTACATGCGCACTTTGACCACGTTGGTGTGGTCCCATATTTCAAACGGCGTTATCCCGACTTGACTGTCTACGCTTCAAAGAGAGCCTGGGAACTCTTATCCAACCCCAAGGTAGTCGCAACGATTAATGATTTCAGCAGATTCCTTGCCGAACGATTGGGAATGGTAGATGCTATATCCGAGCTCGATCTGGATTGGCAGATGGGTATGTTCGGCCAGACAGTAAGCGAAGGAGATGTCATCAGTTTAGGAGACCAACAAATAC
>JBMFSZ010000110.1:0-9523 GCA_049967315.1 Desulfomonilaceae bacterium | reverse complement strand
ATTTGCCGAGCGGACCGAGGTCGAGATTCAGGTCTTTTTCCTCAAGACCAAACTCTTTGCGAAGTCTTTCGATCTCTTCAGCTTGCCTCATGAGAGTTACACCAATATTTTCTATTTCAGGATCACTGAGTGATCCCGCTTCAATCCTTCTTAAGGCCTGACGTTCCAGTAGTTCATGCAAGAGCTTTACCAGAGTTAATACCAATTGCCCCAGGCCGTTTTTAACGCTGTCCTGTTCAAGGTTTATTTTCCCCTTCGTCTCGTTGGGAGTGCCCTTGAGATCCGAGGCCATGTTCATAACAGCCGCGAAGTCTCCTATACAATTCGACTCTACTGTCGCCGAGGAAACATCAACCTCAGTATTCGTCTGGGTGATTTCAGCCACGCTATTGGTCAAAGTTTCCAAGCAGTTTTGAGAGGCCATAAACCGAACCCTTAACTTACGACATCCTATAGTGGAAATTGACTGTTATTGCCGAAATCCATTTCCAGAGTCTTAGGAACATCGGATAGAGATGGGTTGCCAAACATTTCGCGATTTGCGCTGTTCCTGGTTTCTATAGAGCTGAGAACAAGCTGTAACCCAAGATAAATGAGGTCCACATTTGCCACCGATATTGTAACCTCTCCTATGATCACAGCGCCCTTGTTGAGTATCCGATCAAGCGCTTCACAGAGTGTTACTTCGTGGAGGTCATCATTGACTAGGTCATCATGCATCAGGAGTATCTCTTATAAAACCGGTCTTTATGTGAAGATTCATTCTATATCGCTAACTGACCCACTGTCCTGTTCGATTTCGTTTGAAAACTCTTCCTCATCATCCAAATCTTCACCTAAATCTGAGTTAGCAGCCTCAATACTGTCCAATCGGTCGAGAAGCTCCGCTTCTCTGGCATCGAATTCTTCTTCTGAGATTGAACCGGATTCCAAGCTTCTATACAGTTTTTGAAGCTCAAGGGTAATGTTTTCAGCTTCGTTGACTCTTTCCTGTTCAGCCGCCTCCTGGATTTCCTTAAAAATCCAGAGAAGTCCATTGATGGGAGCCATTAGTATGTCATCAACGAGGAACATTGTTGTCTCCGCAGGACCACTTGAGGCGGATTCTTACTTTATTTCGAGGTCTACAAAATTATGTGGAGCCCAGGGTCCATTGTAATCGAACGCAAAATTGTCGTCGAAAAGACTGGCTGCCTTAAAAACACCGTCTTCAAATTTTTCGACGGCGTCACGTTCAATCAGGCACGCGAGGTTCATGACCTCACGTTCATCCCGGCACTTGTTTCTCTTTATCTCACAGCAGTATGGGGCCAGACTCTTTGTAACAGATTCCACGCTCTGATCTCTCGACGATTCGAGAATATTGTGGAATAGTCTCCCCAGTTCAATCTTTTCGTCCTGTGACGGCTCCCTATTGGGTCTTAACAATTCATCCCGAGCTATACGGAGTTCATCGTGGGTTCTCACCAGGTATTCAAAAATGTTGGGTACATCAAGATTGACTCTCAGGCCCATTTCAACTTTTCCAGAAACTCTTTTTAGAGCCCTGGTAATGGACGAATTGTTTTTTGCGAGAAAATCCTTAACTGCCATGCCATTACTAGAAATGTTTCCGAAGGACATCGGCAGTAGGTCTCCCTGATCTACCAGAGTTTTCAGTACGGCCTGATGGGCGGCAAAATTCCTGCGTTCAGGTCTGATCTTCCCAACAGGGGCATCGCTGACTACTGCGGCCGCATCGCCGACGGATATCGTGTAAACCTTGGCCCCGTTGATGCCTATAGGGCCAAATGACCGTTCTTCTGCGCCAGGAATTATGGCATAAAGATAACGGCCATTTTTGGCGGGAATGCTTGTGACTTTTTTCATCATCTCCAGACTCCTGTCCCGCTATTTACTAAACTAGTTAGATCGGCTTTCCTGGGCGCTTGCTGTGCCGACGGGTTCTTTTACCTGGCTGTATGGCGGTTCCGGGGAAGCAAAACGGATCGATTTGAGTTTACCCTCCTCCGTTTTTATCTGTAACAGCCCGCTACACACGTAGCATTTTATCGGTCCATCGAAATCATCATAGGCGTCATCCAAAAAAATGCTGTGGCCGCACGAAACACAGTTAATCTTCATTTTGGTATTCCTTCCATTTTTTGGAATTCATCTTCCAAGAAGTCTCTTGGTGGCTCTGCATTGAGTTCCTGCCTGGAACCAGATCTTCCAGCCTTGCTTCGCTAGCCGTTTGGCGGTCCCCATCCCTATCCGTCCACTGTCAAGGCTACCCTGAGGAGCTCCAACCGAGTGACGAATAGACCTGTAACTTTTGATTTCCGAGCTGGTTTTAATGGCGTTTGCCGTGTTTATCTTTAACATAACCCAAACCCCCTTTTATGCAGCAGCTTGTCTGGTCAGTACCTGATTTTGAACCCTTCTTTGTCCTTGAAACTCTCTCGGCCAGATGAACAAGTCGCTCTGTTCGTCGTAGCGCCATTGCGTTGACGTGACCCATCATTCCTGGAAGCCAGGCATTGTTTGGCGCTCTGATATTCCGCTATTTTCTCTATTATGATATTTTTTTCCGCTTCAATGTCGTGAATCCGGGAATCTATATTCTGAATTCGGGTTAAAGCGCTATTGCGCTCCCTTTCGCGCCGGGCTTTCTCCATCTCGAGGCAACTTACCTTCATGTATGCCAAGTATGGGACACTTCCTGCGTCAACTCTGCCCGAATAAGTGCGAATGTCCCGAACGCCTCTTATGTTCGCTGATCGCCGTATTCCCATTTTTTACTCCACTCCTAGACACCATCAATTACAGTAACAGGTCTGATCAAGGCCTTTTTTTGAGTTTTGTTATGTTTACAGACCTTCCTGATAACTTCGTTGATCTTCTCGGGCATCAAAGTTTGGCCAGATCTGGTCACTTTGGCCGTCTCAATATTCAGAACATCCTGACAGACCCATTTAAAGGTGGTATCGTTTTCATTGGCGTGCGCCCCCATGTGCGCTAAGACTTTTCCAATAGCTATGCATGCTCTGATCGTAGGTCGATGATTGTTAACGCCCACTGACCGAAGTTCTCTTACAATGTCAACAATCGTTTCAGCCTCTTCCCGAGGTATCGACGATTTTGCCATCGTAATTTGAATTTCTGTTTCACGATCATAGTGATCTACATTTATGGTTATCAATCGGTCCAAAAGAGCATCCTGCGTTTTGTGAACGCCAGCGTACTCTTCGGGGTTGGAAGTAAAAATTGCCCTGAAAGCGGGGTGAACTTCAAGATAGCCTTCGCCTGTGCGGCGCATGCTCGGAAGATTTAGAATTCTTTCCTCAAGAATACTCAACAGGACATTGTTCGCCTCAGGCCGTGAGCGGGTAAATTCATCATAAATCAATGTAAAACCTTCCCTGCAGGCAGTGGTAAGCCTGTTGTCAACCCAGAGGCTTCGCATTTCTTCTTCGGTTCTCACAACTGAATGGATATAGTTGTCAATTAACTTGGATTTTCTATAACCTGAATCACGGCCTACCAAGTCCGAACTCCCAAATTCATCATCACCATGAATCAGGATTACAGGCCTGTCCAATTGGGCTGCGAGATGAAATGCCATTGTCGTTTTGCCAGTGCCGGCCGCTCCTGCGAAATGGACTGAGTAACCCACGTTCAGGTAGGCCATGGCCCTGTCCGTCAAAGACTGCACATGTGATGTATAAACAAATTGATCACTAGCTTCAGGGACAACACTGTCGTCGTCATTAGTGATGATTTCAGAGTTAAGAGCTTCTATATTTTCCAGGCCTCCCATGACTTTGCTCCCTTTTCGCTTTTCGCCGCCTAAATTTGGTTGTAGGCTATCCGCGCTTTAACGGAAAAATTTAAGACTGGAATTGTGGCCCATCCGAGCGCGGATCAGCCGGGTAAAACAAAACCTTTGCCGTGGCATTTGATGCAGGGAAGAGATGGAATTGAAGAAGAATCTCCCGAACCACGGCATTCTGGACATCTGATCACCGGACTAGCTGGTAGTGGAATATAACCTTTGCCCATACAGGTTGTGCAGGTTAGCGTTTTCACAGCTCCAGTACCCGCACAATGTGGGCACACCTTGTATGGGCTAGGTACATCAACGACCCCTTTGCCGTTGCAAACACAGCATGTAGACAACCACGACAGAACGCCAAAAGGATCCTTCCCGGTACCTTTACAAAATGAACATTTGATCTCACTCATGGCGATTCTTTTTGCCCCAGCCTCGATCACAGAGAGCGTTCACAATCAACCGAGGATCTCAGCTGGGACGGATTTTTCATTTCTTTTTCTTTTCCGTTGATGATTCATGCGCCTTGGGTTTTTCGGCCTCAGCTTTAGCCGCCCGCATCTCTTCAAGCGCTTTTGCTCGTTGTTCAGCCTCTAAACGTGCCCTTCGGTCCTGTTCCGCCTTGGCTCGTTGTTCAGCCGCCAATTTTGCTTTTTTCCCTTGTGGAGACAAAGTGGCCCAAGCGGCCCTTGCGCCCAACAAATCGTCAACGTTAACTTTCCTGATGGCACTTACATTGTTCTCTAGCTGGTTTACGAATTTCTTCCTGTCCGCCTTCGTCGCTTTTGCCATTTTTGAGTGCTCAACCCTGAACCCGTCCATCATTACTTTCGTCTCTTTGTTTTTGGCATTGACGAACCTGATGATGTCAGCAACGAAAATGGCGTTCTCTCGCTTAGTGGCGATCCCCATCTCCTTCCGGTTTTTGTGATAACCCGTCAAGAGACCGGACACATGGTTAGCTACATCTGAAACGAACGCAGCGTTTGCCTTCTTGGTCTTGGTCGCCATCTCAGCATGGCTTTTGTCAAAGGCTTTCAGGAGACCACTAACTTCGGCATCCAGATTTGATACGAATTTTGCTCGATCAGCCTTGGTACGAACCGCCATGCTTTTCTGATCTCGTCGGAAACCATCTCTCATTACTCCGACGGCAGTTTTCATGGCCTTCGTCTCTTGGTCGAGTTGAGACTCGAAAACCTTGCGGGAGTCTCGCAAGGCCTCAATCTCTCCGCATAATCTGGCGATGTCTTCAGTCAGAGCGCCCATTACTCCTCCTTTGTCTGGTTAACCCGACAAGCTATCCAATTTTCTGATGAAGTTTAGTTAATCGGTTATGTCGGGTCTGGCTGGACCCTAAGCTTTGGGAGGTCGCTCGATGTCGGCTACGCCCAAAGCTTTTGGGAATCCAGAGGCAGATGTGCCTGATTACGCAGGAGCAGCGGCGCTGGCTGTGAGACCAATAGCTTCGGCGTATTTCAGATAGGTCTCGACCGATGCGATGACCACCCTAGCCTCAACTGAGAGTAGCTCTATACCAACCAATGAAACTTTTACCCAAGCGTCGATCACGATACCTTTGTCCAGGATCCTGTCCACAACCTCAGCGAGGCTGGAAGAATCGGTCGATTTAGCTATCTTGGCCATTTTCTCCCTCCAAATGTTTTAGTTTCGCCTAAACGGCTTTTGGTGTTTTGGCATGCCGACCATTGATGATGCTATATCCATGCCAACTATTAACCAATGCCTATCATTTGAGGGCGGAAACTCTCCAGAGCGCTATTAATAAGCTCCTTGAGGTTATGCAGTCAATCTGAACGGACACAGCCGAGCAGGCGCCATCCTTCCGGTTTATTTGACCGATCTTCATCCTTCCACGGATTTTATGCGACCTGGGGACCTCTTTTAACATCTTGATTCGCCTTAAATGCCCATTCGAACGATGGCTTTGAAGAACCTTGAGTCGGATTTTACGAGTCCAACCAACATGTAGAGACTATGGAGAACGCGGGAGATATATGGAGTGGTCTCTATGGAATTGATTCCATAGTCCGTCTAACCCTGCCTCGCCTTTTGTATTAAAATAAGGATTTCTAGGATGAGCGCGCCGCTTTTACGGCGTTTATTATCGCGTCATTCGAAAATGGTTTGGGAATGAAATTCACGATAAGACCTACTTTCAGGGCTTCCTGGATCTTATCATCATGTTCATAGTAGTAGCCGGAAATCATAATTATCTTTGTATTAGGGTATGAAGATTTGAGAAGGCGCGCTATCTCCAAACCCTCCATATCCGGTAATTTTGCATCAAGAAAGGCTATTTCAAATTCAGTCTTGGGGGCTATGACCAAAGCTTCTGCTCCGGTTGACGCCTTGAACACATTGAAGTGATTCTTCCGGAGTACACTCTCCATTACCCACAGCATGTCGGGCTCATCGTCGATTAACAGGATCGCAGAGGGCGGGGTCATCTGTTTGACTCTTTTAAAATATGGGCAAGCTCACACAAAATGTCGATCCTTTACCCTCTTCACTTTCGACTTCTATTTTTCCCAAATGCTGCTTAACTATAATGGAATGGCATATTGAGAGTCCCAGACCTGTACCCTTGCTTACCGAGGCAGAAGTATAAAAAGGGTCAAATATTTTCTCCAACTCATTTTTGGGGATACCCACGCCAGTGTCGAATATTTTTACATTAGCTTCAGTCTGGGTCTTGTCAATTTCAATCCTGAGTTCGCCACCTTCGGTCATGGCGTTTAAACCATTCAAAAAAATATTTACGAATACTTGCTGTAGAAGGTTGGAATGTCCCAGGATCCAAACTTCACGGGCTCGGTTTTCTACAAACACATGAACCTTCTGGATTTTGGCCTGGTTCGCAACAAGTTTGACAGCATCAGCCACGACCGATGAGAGGTCTAATTGCTCCATGTCACTAGATGAAGATGGCCTGGCGAATTTCAGTAGGTCCTGAATTATCGTGGAAGCCTTCTCTATGCCCGCCAATATTTTGTGCACACAGACCGTATGGAATTCTGGATCGACCGATTCTTCCAAAAGGAATTGCGCTGAAGAATAGCTGACAGCTAATGGATTCCTGATTTCATGCGCTATGCCGCCAGCCATGACACCCAGAGAAGCGAGTTTTTGTGATTTTAACAGTTCGGCTTCGAGAACCTTTCTTTCCCTCAAATCACGCCCTATTGCAACAATTCCGATAGTCCTGTCGTTTTCGTCCTTCATTCCGGAGAAAATCCAACCGATAGGCAAGCATCCATCATTCCTGGTTATGACATCCCACTCACCCACTTGCGATTCACCCTGAACAGCCACTTTTTTTAGGATTCTGCGTAATTCCGGCTGGAGGTCCGTCTGGAACAAATAAAAAAATGATGTGCCACAGACTTCATGTGATCGAAAACCTGTTAATCTTTCAGCGGCCGTGTTCCAGGTGAGAATGACACCTTCCGAATCTGTCGAGAGAATCATATCCCACGCGCTTTCAACAATCCCTGCCAGGTGTCGCTGGGTTTTGACAACTTCCTCTCCCAGCCTTATCTGTTCAGTCACATCGTCCATCAGAAGCATTACATTTTCGACTTGCCCCTGCCACAAAAATGGAAGAATACTGTAATAGTAGACACGTAGAGGCACACCCGGGGCTCTGTAAGTCATTCTTCCCCCGCGTGTAATCGTTTTGTGGTCAAACACCTGTCTAACGCGACCTGCGATGTCCATGTACTCAATTAGGGGTTCAGGTAAAAGATCCTGCAATCTTGAACCGATAGCCTGCTCGCGTAACTTGCGGTTCTTCTTTAGGAAGTTCCTGTTTGCAGCTACAATTCTCATTTGACCGTCTATCAACAACACCGAGGAGGGTATGGCCTCCAATAGCATTTCGAAAAGTTTCGCGTGCCTGCTCAAACTCTCCGGTTGCTCACCTCGAATTACTTCTAGCTCCATGTTCAGCACCTCTTGGTCGAACGCTGCTCAAACAGGCTGAGAACTATTTTTTTGAACAGATTGATGACTTGTCAAACAACAAAATTATAGGGTGGCCATGGACCGCTAAGTAACGTTTTACCCAGATTCAGATCCTTGAGCTCCTGAAATTTTTTTCTGAATTCATTTGAGAGGTTTTTTCTGACTAGAAAATAGACCGAGATCAGGGCGAGATCTTTACGATTCTGAACTTCAGGTAATAGTGCGGCTTCACTTTTTAACTGAACGAAAAGTCCATCAAATTGCTTGCTACAAAATTGACAGAATTCCTTTTTTTGGTCCTCGATCCATGACGCCGTAGAGTAAAACGCCTTCCTACTCTCCAAATATGCCTTCCCGGGGTTACGTCCAGTGAACATTTTGGTTAAAGAATTGTCTGAGCGCTTGTTGTCCACAACAGGTTTAGCCTTTACAAGTCTGATGCCTAGCTCGATCGTGCCGTCAAGGGTCGACAGCAGTTTTTTGAAATGAGAATGTTTATCCCGAAATGTATTCTGGATTTCTTCTTGATTCTTCAAAAGAGTTTTGTATCTGAACGGAATTATTGTAGCACGTTCGAACAGCGATTCCACTACTTTATGATAGGTAATCATGGAATTAACGTCAAAAGACGCTCGCGAATCGTCAAAAATGGACACTGCGGCGCTCAAACCGAATCCATCCACAAAAAGCACTGGCTGGGCTCCGACACCAGCAACTGCCTGGGCTCCATCAAACTCTCCCGAATTGGAAACACAGTAGAGGAGCCATGTCATTAATTGTACTCCCACAAAAGATTCGGGACAAACGAATATGGTGGCCAAGGGCCCGAAATACGAAAAGAAATTCCCTCTCCTAAAAGCTTGGAATTAAAATTCTCGACCAAAAGGGCGAATTTCTCGAACTGGCTCCTATCTATCAAAAAGGCCCAGTTTGCTATTAGTTGCTGACCTTCACCGGTAGAATCGTCAATAACAATTTTACGTTTCTTTGAGCTATGCGAAACCTCTGACAATTCCTTTGAGACATAAATAATAATGGTTTTGATGTGTTCCGAAATTCTTTTGGTAATTTCAGCATTTAACTGCTTCTCTTTAAAATAGCGCGCCCCTTCACTTAAAGTTGAGAGTTGCTTGAATCTGTCGGCGAATTCGGTTTCGGCAAGTTTCTTCTTTGTCTGAGAGTTTTCCCAGTACACTTTAACTGCCCATTCCACCTTGTCTGATGCAACAGCTAGAAATTCGCTAATTTCCGGGTGATTAGTTTCAATAAACTTTGCCAGGCTATCTCGGCTAGAAAAGAGCACTCCAAATTGCGTTGGCAGGATGGGGCTCAAGTCTGCTATTTTCTTGACCGCCTCCTGATGCTTTACGGCTCTTGGAGCTACCCACTCAATGTCCTGCAGCCGTTGTTCCGCCTCCTCTCCGACGAATTCAGATACTGGCACAAAAGCAATAATGGCGCTGATGTCAGAGAAATTTTCTTTTAATACTGTCTGACCAGGTTCAAATCCCTCGATATCGAGGTCTTCAGGCAAGCCCTCTCTTGGCACAAAACCAAAAACATATATGGCTGCATTCATGGTAGGTTTTCTCTTTTATGAAAACAGAACAGACATTAGGCGAGTCCTGTCCTAGACAGGGCTCGCCCTCAACTTGTTTGAACAGTCCAATTGTTTATTGAAATGATTAGGCTAACGCCTCGTTTATAGCCTGATCAAGATCTTCT
>JBMFSZ010000109.1:0-9642 GCA_049967315.1 Desulfomonilaceae bacterium | reverse complement strand
CTCTACCCCGCCTTGCGTTACCATATCGGTTCGCGAAGCCACTTATACTTATAATAACCTCATGGAGCAAAAGGCCTTTACGATTAGTATCCCGTCGGAAAAATACGTGAAACAGGCTGATTTTATTGGGATAGTATCTGGTAAAGAAGTTGACAAATTTGCGGCCACAGGGCTTACACCGATCAAAAGCGATGTGGTCCATGCTCCCTACGTTGGAGAGTTTCCTTTCGTAATTGAGTGTAAGATCATTCACACACACAAGATTGGGCTTCATACGCAATTCATTGGTGAAATACTTGACATAAAGGCCGATGAATCGGTTATCGGAGAAAAAGGTCCCGCAGTAGACAAGATCAAACCCTTTTTATGGGCTCCTGATCATGGTCGTGGTTATTACGGCCTAGGCCAGTTCCTCGGTAAGGCATTTTCAATCGGAAAAGATCTCAAATAGTTTTTTGAGCACACATGAACCGGTGGGCTCATCATGTCAGTCGTCTGGCTGATGAGCCCACTAATGGGTAGCTGGGATTCGTTGGCTCCCCATGGTTAGTGATTTTAAGTTGTCTATGCCAAACGCTGGTATACCCCATCTTTAAGGTTAATCCGAAAGCAACGCTTTATCTCGATATCGGTGTGACAAATGTTACCTTGGTTAAAAGATCAGGGAGTCATGCTTGAGCGAGCGGAATCTGAAGCGGCCAATATTTCTACTGCTCTTAGGGCAGTCTTAATGCCTCTCACTTCGTAATCTTCAGAACTGGACCACGTTCCGTCAATCCTGTTGCAAAAAACCACCGTTAAGCCACCTGCTCTAAGATTGTACGATGAGACAGTTGCAAGAGTCAAAAAGACCGACATTTCCATCTCGAAATTCAATGTACCCAACGATCTCAGTCTTTCTACCTTGTTAGTTTCCCTTACGGGAAACCCCTCTATCTTTCGACCCTGGCCGGCGTAAAAATCGGAGGTGGTACACGTAGTGCCTTTATGATAAGGAAAATGTAGCTCTACTGCCGCTTTTTCCAATGAGTTTAAGACGTCAGGATGGGCCCTTACCTCAAGGTCAGGCGCCGCATAGTAATGGGTGGTATTTTCTTCCCGAAGGCATTTGTCAGTCAGGATTAGATCCCCAGGTCTGATCTCGGGTTGCAAGGCTCCGCATGTTCCAACCCGTATAAATGTAGCGTTGGGCTGACACTGGGTGGCTTCCACCACTGCAATTGCAGTCGCAGGGGCTCCGATCCCGGTACCCATAACGGAGATGGGGATACCCTTGTAGTTTCCAGTGTACACAATGTATTCGCGGTTTTTCCCTTTGAGTTCTCGTGTCTGCAAGAAATCAGCTATGGTGTGAGCCCGACCTGGATTTGCGCACGCTAGTATGTATGGAGCTATTTCACCGGCACAGCAATCAATATGATAAAATTTCCCCTGACTGTCCAGAGGAAGGTCACACGCGCACTGCATTTTTGGACTCCCTGAGCAATGAAAAAGACATTGAATCCATATTATCATAGAAGAATTGAAAGGGCCGTGGAATTCATTCAAAGACCAGAGGCTTCCGGTGATGTCACTTACTTTCACAGCAGTTAGGTCTAAAATGCCCCCAACCGAATAAAATACCGCAAGAATACGGCATGGTCGCACGGACGTTCTTTTTGAAGGTCCACCCTGGCGCCAGTATGCTATGCTTCTTCAGCTAAAATATCCTAAGCATTAAGTCACGGAGGATTCAGAATGGACCAAAATCGAAGGGACTTCCTGAAAGGCGCTGGTATTGCGGCGGCGGTCGCGGTTACGGGCGGATTGGCAGCGGGACGCGTTGATGCGGAACCCGCCAAAACCAAAGAGCGCGGTATGGCCCGCGGCTTGACTTTGTTAACCATTAATCACGATGGACAGTATCTGCTCGGAGTCAAAACAGAAAAAGGCATTCTTAATGTGCCCCAGGCCGCCAAGATACTCAACATGCACGCTCCTGTCACTATGGATGAGATGCTTCAGAAAGAGGAAGGCCCGAGCCTCAACGCGCTGGTCGAGGCTGCGCTTAAATCCAGCGCTGCGAGCCCAGCTTTTGTCCAAGAAAGCAGTATCAAGTATGGCCCGGTTGTGACTCGACCGGAAAAAATTGTTTGCGTGGGATTGAATTATCGAAGACACGCCAAGGAAATTGGTATGCCATTCCCCAGCCAACCGGTACTCTTCAACAAGTATAACAATACCTTAAACAACCACAATGGTTCAATCAAACTACCGGTAAACGTGGCAAAGAAATTCGATTATGAAGTCGAGCTTGTTATCGTCATGGGAAAGGAAGCAAAAAATGTCCCGGAATCTGAAGCTCTTTCCTATGTGGCCGGTTATTGCACGGGAAATGATTTCAGTGCGAGGGACCTTCAGTTAGAGACCCCCAGTAAACAATGGATGATCGGTAAAACTCCCGACCAATTTGCGCCAATAGGTCCGTACATGGTGACTGCCGATCAAATTAATCCTGATAACCTCAAGATTGAATGTCGCGTCAACGGGGAGACGCGCCAATCTTCGAATACGAACGATTTCATCTTCAATACGAGGCAGATGATTAGTTTTATCTCCCGTCACATGACACTAAAGGCTGGGGACATCATATTCACTGGTACTCCTGAAGGGGTTATCCTGGGTTATCCCAAGGACAAGCAGGTTTGGCTGAAAGCGGGCGATAAGCTGGCCTGTAGTCTTGAAAAACTGGGTGAATTGAAATTCGAACTGGTTTAATCCTCGTCCTTCTACTGGCAATTTTTTGATTAAGGGGCTGAAAATGACCGACAACGCGATACGTCTTAAACCCGTCGATAAAGTTGAAATAACTATTCTCGTGGACAACTATGTTGACCTTCTACTTCCTGACCAGCCTGGAGTAATCAGGCCATCGTCAGCGAAGAATGGGAACATGCTCACAAAAACCCTGCTCGCTGAACACGGACTTTCTCTTTTGGTCGATACATGGAATGGCGGGACGAGACATAGAACACTCCTGGACACGGGCTACAACGCTGGTACAGCGCTTCACAACATGAAGATCCTGGATTTGAACCCCGGCGAAATCGATGCGATGGTTATCAGCCATGGTCACATGGATCACACCGGATCTCTGAATGTGATGCTGGAAGCCATAGGCAAGCCCATCGCCGTTGTGTGTCACCCTGATGTGTTTCGAAGTCGGTTTATAGAAAAACCCAAGATGGGGCTGGTGAAGCTTCCTCGGCTTGCCGTCCGGGAGCAGATGGCTGAACGTGGCGCAAAATTATCCGAAGAACGAGGTCCTGTCCTTCTCGCTGAAAAAACGGTTTTGGCAACCGGTCAAATCCCTAGAGTTACAGGCTTTGAGAAAGGGATGCCGGGAGCGCGGATAGAAAATGGGGGTCAATTAGCAGTCGACAATATAGAAGATGATCAGGCTATCGTGATCCATTTGGCTGATTGCGGACTAGTGGTCATCTCGGGATGCGCTCACTCGGGCATCATAAACTCTTTGCTTTACGCCCGCAAGCTGACTGGCGAGGGAAAAGTTTACGCTGTAGTGGGGGGCTTTCATCTCACTGGTCTCAGCATGGACGGGCTAATAAATTCTACCTTGCAGGAGCTGAAGAAACTTGATCCTCAGTTCGTTGTACCAATGCACTGCACCGGGCACGCAGCGATTGCCAGGTTCAACGCCGAGTTCCCTGACCGTTTCGTGCTGAGTAGCGTTGGGACAAAACTGATCTTGCCGGTTCAGCCATGCTAAATTGTGACTTTGATTGAGTTGGTTCGAATTAGTCATTGTAGGATCCGGCCTAAAAAAAGATTTTTAGGCCGGTCATGATCGATTCGAGGTTCCCCTGGAATGCGAGCGAAATTTCATTATGCGCGCTGAAGCCGCATATTTCACATCTCGATGGCCCACGATTCTTTAGATAGCACCCATGGGAAATGCGGCCATCAGGCTCTGCGTTTGCTAGTAGCCCATCGTAGCAGGTCCAGCGCGTCTTCTTCATGTCGTTGAGGCAACTGAATGAGTTCGCCACAGGGTAACCATCCCCCTTCAACTGAATCAACTGGTCCAGTATAGAGACCCGTTCCTCGGGACTTATAAAAAGTGGGTCAGGCAACCCTGAATAAGGATAATAGAATTGAACGGTTACGCCTGCGACCTTTCCACGGAGCATCGTGAGAAGGTCCGGGACACATCGTCTGTTCAACTGGCTTATGGTGAAACTTATATAAGCCTTGCAATGTCCTCTCTCTTCAAGGTTCTCCAGGACTTTCGAAAACACCCCCTGTCCACGAACGCTGTCGTGGATTTTTTGTGTACCGTCGAGGCTGACCCACACCCTGTCTAGCTCTAGCTGCCTAAAAGATAACGTTCCATTTGTCGTAATACTTACTGACGGGAAAATTTTACGGCTTTCCTCCAACACGTGAGCAATACTTTTATTGCCGTCCCGCCAAAGGAGAGGTTCTCCGCCCTCAATAATCAGGATCTTGACTCCCATGTCACTGAGGGCTCGAAGCGTTTTCTTTACGCCTTCAAAGTCAAGTTCGTCTCCGTCGCGTTTCCAGTAAGGACAATGCACGCATTTCAGGTTGCAACGATGCGTTATCTTGTATCCTGAAAGCGTGGGAACCGGCTTCCCCGTGATAAAACGTTTCAGAAATGGGCCGGAGAAGTAACAGATCGATTTTACGGCGCCGCTCAGCAATAGGGGTCTCCGTTTATCGCGATGTCTGATTGGATGGCCTGGAACAAAGGTGGGTTAGTGTAGCCCTCAGGAATCCCGTGGGTGTCAGTTATGGTCGTCGACCTCCAAAAATCGCCAACTCGAAATATTTAAAAAAGCAGTCCACATCCGAATAGCCAATTTCCTTCAACCATCCACACTGTGTGTCTACCAGGGAAAAGAGATTAGCTTCTCTGTCTGGACGACCGTAGTACTCTTTTTCAACCATGTCACGCGATTTGTTTGATCCCTTCTTAAGCGCCATATCGTAAATAGAATCAATACGGATACGATCCCAAAGTTCAGCGATTGGCTTGGTAGGAGAGGCGACGTGTTCCAGATTAATGAACATTCCACCCGGCGCCAGGGTTTCAAAAATATCACCGTAAATTTGCCTCTTACGCTCGTCTGGCTGGTGGTGAATCGAGAAACCGGATACAACCAAATCGAACGGTAAATACTCAGCTAAATCTTTTGTCCATTCAGGCTGACTATAGTCGACATTACAAAAATGAGTTGCCGTCGACAGGCCTTGAAATTTTACTTTTGCCGCTTCGAGCATTGGATCGGAATGATCAGCAAGAATTGCTATTGCGTCCCGGCAGTTATCGAGAACCACGGCTGCCAGGATTCCATCACCGCACCCTAGATCCATGAAGCGGCGAACCGGCCGGCAAAGGTGTTTGATTAACCTGACCATGACGCCGATCTGTTCCTGAAGGAACGGTCGTGAATCTTTTCGTTCCAGGAAAGATGCGACTACTGATTCGGATTTCCATACTGTATGGTCTATGTCTGCCATTTTAAATCTGACAACCTCTACATCAGTTCAAGGGAGGAATGAAAATTAGCTTGCTTGCGGACGAAATGATTTCATGCCAAGGCAATTACCACTTAACATACTCCATGCTACTGGGCTTGGCTGATGGGCGGGCAATCGCCAATGTCGTTCAGCTCTCAATGTATCCTGCTTATTTTGTTATCTTTGTCTACGAAAACGTTTGTAGCTTTGTGATTTTTGCATTCAGCGTCGTCCATACTTACGTAAGAACATATTATCACCAAATCACGCACGGAAACCTTCCGGGCAGCGGCTCCGTTGAGGCATATCACGCCAGAACCAGGTTCTCCCTTGATCACATAGGTAGCGAAACGCTCCCCATTGGAAACGTTATAGATATGGACCTGCTCATACTCAAGAATGTCCGAAGCTTCGAGCAGGCGAGAGTCGATTGTTACGCTCCCTTCATAGTCGACACAGGCTCCGGTTACCGTAGCCCTATGAATTTTCGATTTCAGCATGGTCCGTTGCATTTGAATTCTCCGGGATCCCCTATATGCAATTTGTCGATATATTCATTGACTCAGTCAAGGACATGTTATCTATTAGCCTGGTATTCCCCACCTTCACAGCTAAAGCTACCAAGGCGTCTCCGTTTACCTTTGTGAGATTTTCAAGGGTTTCTGGATGAACTACACTTATATAATCTATTGTCGCTTCTGGTTCAGCCATTATCCTGTCTTTCATAGCATTGACATATGCTCGAGAGTCTGACTCACCTACCGCAAACAGTCTCCCCGCGATCATAAGGGCTTCATAGAGGCAGATAGCCTGTTTCCTTTGGGCAGGCGAAAGATAGGAGTTTCTTGAACTCATTGCCAGCCCGTCGGATTCTCTGACTATGGGACAGCCGATGATTTCTGTGGGAACATTGAGGTCTTTGACCATCCTGGTTATTACCTGAAGCTGCTGGTAATCTTTTTTCCCGAAGTAAGCTCTTGCAGGCTGAACGATATTGAGGAGCTTGAGGACAATTGTAGCAACGCCCCTAAAATGACCTGGACGCGATTTTCCACACAATGGTCGAGGAAGTCTTTCCAGTTCTACGAAGGTTTCATGGCCTGGTCCATACAGTTCTCTTACCTCCGGCAGGAATAACACATCAACTCCAGCGCGTTCGAGCTTGGCGGAATCTCCTTCCGGATCCCGGGGGTATGTGCTTAAATCTTCATTACGACCGAACTGCGTGGGGTTTACGAAAATGCTTGTTACTACAACGTCATTTTCCTGACGCGCTTTTTTCACGAGACTCAAATGGCCTTCGTGCAGGTACCCCATAGTGGGAACCAAACCGATTGAATTCCCTGTTCGCAGGCCGGATTTTGCCCAGCCATTCATTTCGTTGATAGTGGTTAACGTTTTCATTGGGGGAGAGCAATAAAAAAAGCCTTCCCGAGGGAAGGCCTACAGCGCTATTACATATTTCCTTCCGTCCCGGTCTGTAAGATCCAAGCGGACTAGTTGTTGTCTTTTAAAATATTGTTCCGGGCCCCTTGTTTCAGGAACTCCAGACTTATCAATACTAGTATAGCCAGATTCCTGTTAAGGTCAAGCCAAAATAGACATCCAGACATTGAAATCCCATCTGCATTCGAATATTGTTTGTGAGAACCATCAAATTCAATGAATGGGCGCTTGAAACCATATTTCGGGGCTATGGATATGAAATCTGTTGTGAGTATTGGGAATGCGAAAGAATACAATGTCGAGGCTTTGAAGCAGAATATATACCAGCGGATCAGCGATGTCGGCGGCATCGAGTCAATTATCGGCAGATCGGACAAAGTTTTGCTGAAGCCGAATCTTCTCACTTCAGCTCCTCCGGAAAGGGGAGTGGTGACACATCCATCGTTCGTGGAAGCAGTGGCTTCGCTCGTCATTGATCATGGGGCTAAGGTATTTCTCGGGGACAGCCCTCCTCTGGGTAATTTGAACCGAGTGCTTTCCAAGTCAGGTTATGACGACTTCATGCGCCGGCTCGATGTCAAGCCGTGCCCTTTTACCCGTAAAAGAACCCTGGAATGTGTAGAAGGGAGGGTCTTTCGTCGGCTGGATTTAGCTGCGGAAGTCTTTGATTTTGATACAGTAATCAATTTGCCTAAATTCAAAACGCACACTCAGATGGGGCTGACCCTGGCTGTAAAAAACCTTTTTGGAACTGTTCTGGGGACCGATAAGGCGTCCTGGCATTTAAGAGCGGGTAAGAACATTGACGATTTCGCCACAGTACTTGTCCAGATACTTGAACAGGTTAAACCCGCAGTATCTATAATGGATGGAATACTGGGAATGGAAGGTAATGGTCCTAATAACGGCCCCCCCCGATTCATCGGGATAGTTGCTGCAGGCAAGGATGCGGTTGCGTTGGACACTGTGTTGGCGTCACTTGTCAATTTTCCCGCTAATGTATTGCGAACCTGTGTCATAGGCCAGGAATTAGGTCTGGGTGTGGCTGATTTGGCCAGAATAACGATATTGGGTGATGAACTCAAAGGATTCCCGATACCCGATTTCCGGCAAGCCAAGTCTGTTACGATGGCCTGGAATTTGTCTTACTGGAATCCGATCCGAAGGTTTCTTGAGAACCACATCATTACCAAACCGATTATTGACCACTCAGTTTGCAAAAGGTGTGGGGTGTGTATAGCTCACTGCCCACCTTCCGCTATATCGGAAAGAAACGGAAGCCTGAGTATAGACAGGAAGAAGTGTATTTCCTGTTTTTGCTGTCAGGAATTGTGTGAGAACGATGCGATAAATGTTTTTGAACCTATTGCCGGGAGATTTTTTTCAAGAATCATTCGTTAGAGACTTTTTTTATCCCGTGGAAAAGCTCGCTTCCCGCTCCTGGATAGATCCGCCTTTCTTCATTAGTTGAAGTAAATGGGACAGGCCAATGGTCAGGCTGCGGGTCAGCTCCTTCCATGGTGACTGCGGATGGCTTTTTGTCGATCATCACTGGTCGGGTTCTTATTTCTTCGCCCCGGACTGAGTAGCTGAATTCCACGGGGATGTTGTTGGGATCAAATGAATATATGGAATAAATGAAACCATGATCCACCACTTCGGACACCCAGAACCCCGCGGTGGACAACTTGTCACGCAGTTCCCAGATATCATCCAGATTTTCGACTCCAAAAGACACGTGGTCAAATATGATCGGTCCTTTAACCGGGGCTCCATGGTCTTTCTCAACGGCAGGCTCAGCCCCGCTCCATTCAAAAAATGCAATCAGATCAGTTGGCGATATCTCAAAGAAGTAGTGCCTATAACCGGGCGCGCCCAAGCCGGCGACCAATCTGAATCCGAGAAGGTCTCTCCAGTAACGGATGGTTTTGTCCATGTCTGAAGTCACCATGGCAAGATGATTTATTCCATTAAATTTGATCATGAGAGTGGCTCCCTGTAATCATCATTTCGCAACAACGCCTAAAACCCCAGAACCTGGTTTAGCGTCTGATCATAAATTAGATCATTTTTAAAATGATTCCAAAATCCTTGCGAGGCGTTAATTCATGAACGCCTCAAAGTCAAGGGGCAGGCCTAAAAATAACGCCAAAAAACTTGACAATTCTTCAAGGAAAGTGTACGCGTATTACCTTAAAACTCTTACCTTAAGCATGGCTAAACCCAGCCGGGGCTGTAAGCCAAGTGTTTAATAGAACACTAAAAATCGTAGCCAACGATTACCGGAGCCAAAAGTGATCGGGATTCATTTGGCGGAACCGTTGGTTTGAAAACTATAGTTCAGGCCTCTTGAAAAACGAATGGCGACTTGATGCGAATTCTTCAGTATCTAAATCATGGAAAATGACTGGATTGTTAACACGGGTGCTTTAGTCTGTTAGAGTTTGCAGCAGCGCTTTGAGCCATGGTTCGGGTTTGGAAAAGTGGGAACGCAAGGAATAATGTTAGTGGACTATCTCTCGGAAAATAAGGCAGCAATAATCAAGAGCTGGATTAACCTAACCATAGACACTTACCCGCCGGAAGCCGGCTCATTCATGAGAAAACAGAAGGATCCGTTTGCCAATCCTGTGGGGGCCGCTATAGCCAATG
>JBMFSZ010000108.1:0-9684 GCA_049967315.1 Desulfomonilaceae bacterium | reverse complement strand
TATCTTCGGTCAGAAACCCATCAAATCTCTAACCAGACGATTTAACAAAACAAATATCAACAACATATTGTAGGGACTGTGGTGGCCCAAGATTTGCTCTATCGTGAATGAATGTTCCTCAACCGAGGAACTTCAACTCCTTGCAGGGATTGGTCACCCCAATTTAGCGGGGTGACAGTCCTCCACCCGCAAAGGCGAGAATGTAAAGTTGCCCGGAGGTGAAATCATGAAAATAGTCGTTCTGGTTTCGGTTATCGTGTTGGCGATGCCTTTTTACGGAGATATCGCTTCGCCTTCTTACAGTTCCTGGAAGTTACATTACTCAAAAGCTCGGGATCTCGCTGTGGATGGTCAGAACCAGGAAGCGATCAAAGAGGCCAGACTGAGTGTTCTAGAATCGCGAAATAGGCATGGCCAAGAAACTTTGAACACAGAAAAATCATTGGAATTGGTCGCAACGCTGGCTCGGAAAACGGGCAACTATCCGTATGCGACTCGTCTTATTTCTAAAGCATACGATGTAAACTGTCGTATTCAAGGAAAGACAGATACAAATTCGATAAGACTCCTGAGCGACCTAGGGTGTCTTGCTGTCCTGAGTGGTGACTTGAAAGGAGCCAGGGCCCATTATGATGAAGCCTTGAAAACCTGCGAACTAGCCAATCGAATGGCGTGCATTACTGCAGCGGAGCCTATGCTGGGTTTAGCTCATCTGATGGCGCTCGGGGGTAACTTTTCTGCCTCAGAGAAACTTTATAACTCGGCGATTGACCGACTATGCTGTTTTTCGAAATACCGTCCTGAGCTGAGGATAAAGTTGGCTTCCGCTCTGGAGAATTTGGGTAAAATTTACGAATCTCAGGGAAATTACTCTTATGCGGTTAAATGTTTTGAACGGTCAAAATGCGTCTATCAATCACAAGGAACACGGCAAATAGAAAAGTTGGTCCATACTTTTCTTTGCATGGGTGACACTTACGCCAAGTGGGGCAAACCTGAGCGCGCCATAAAAAGTTACAAAGACGCTCTGGTAATTCTGGATAACCATTCGGATGCTGATTCTACGGTTTTAGCGGGGGTGGTTTTAAAGAGTCTGGGGGATACATTCAGAAAAAAGGGCAACCTTGAATTGGCTTCAAATTATTACAAGAAAGCTGTTATCCACTTCGAAACTAACGCATCTTCAGGCCAGAGACCTCTATTGCTGGAAACCACTAAATCGCTTTCCGATGTTTATAAGAGCATGGGCTTGGATTCTGAAGCGCGTGCAATTCGGGTAAAGACTCTAGCAATGGATTAGCGGCTTTTTAGTGACGCAATGACGTTATGAAAAAACCTTGATGAAAGACATTCTTCATTATGTGATTCATTGCGTCACGATTGATGCTCAAATTTTAGGAAGCCCTTGTTACGTCAGGACTAAAACCAACAATTTGAATTTCTTTGGAAGTAACTTTATCAACTGCATTGAGAATTTGGGTTCTCCCCGAGACTTCCTTTTTGCTCCGGGTCCCATGGACTGTTTCATATCGGGGGGCAAAAAGAGCAGTCTGTCTTGGGTATTATAGGTTAATGGATCAGGGCCGCGGTAAATATTAGAGAAACCAATTTGTCTATAGGAAGCTGAGCCCAATGATCCAATTCTCCAAGCTCAACCTTGTTGCGGATGATTCCAAAAACTCCTACCGCTTGGCCTGATGCGTCCGTCAGATGGATCGTGATGGCCCAAATGTATATTTCACGGCTTAAACCGACGAAACTGTATTTGTTATTACCCACCCAAACATTCAGGACACCTTTTTCAACATCTGTTACCCCAATGCGGTCTTTAGGGTCTTGACTGGCCTAAACACTTTACCAATAACATTCTCCTTTCGTGTGTCAGAGGCTTATATGCTTCAAGAATGCATGCTTTCCAGGCATTGCCAGCGCTGTGGAACAGTCTCACAGGGAATTTGCATATCTTGACTCACTTGGTAAGGTTTACGGTCAAAACATTGGTGGCATACTTGACAATATAAAGATAATTTCGATTGACTATTATCGGGATGCTACATATATCTTTATTTAACAGAGATTTTTATCGTTGTCACGACAGGTGGAAAGGCCAATAACGATGGATCAAAAAGACGATATAAAAGCCACCAATTTACCCGATCCTAAGGAGATCGAGAAAGAAATTAATGATTTTCTAGCCGATAAGTACGGTAATCGTATAAGAATTATGGGAACCCAGCTAGGGCCTTGGCCAGGTGCTGAGGAAACCGGTCAGGGGCAGGAACCACCTAAAGAGCAGAAGCCCGGCAGCATCCGTTTCGATATGAAACCTGCGGAACTGCACGAATACCTGGACAGATTTGTGATTCGGCAGGATAGCGCCAAAGAAATACTGGCTACAAAGATTTGCACCCATTTTAATCGAATTAGATACTTCCAGGATCATGGCGATACTCAGGAAAGGGAAGGCATAGGCAGGATCAAGAATAACATAATTTTGATTGGTCCCACCGGAGTTGGGAAAACCTATCTCATCAAATTGATTGCCAAGAAAATTGGAGTACCTTTCGTAAAGGGGGATGCTACAAAATTCAGTGAAACCGGGTACGTAGGTGGAGATGTAGAAGACCTGGTCAGAGACCTGGTTCAGGAAGCTGATGGTGACATAGAGCGGGCCAAGTACGGGATTATATACATAGATGAAATAGACAAAATAGCTTCGTCCGGTAATTTGATTGGTCTGGATGTTTCTAGATCAGGGGTCCAGAGGAATCTTCTTAAACCCATGGAAGAGACAGAAGTCGACCTAAAAGTAGCTCATGATCCCGTGTCGCTAATGGAAGCCGCTGCGCATTTTCAGAAAACCGGGAAACGTTTGAAAAGGACGATTAACACCAGGGATATTCTGTTCATAGTCTCTGGGGCATTTAATGGTTTGGACCAAATTATAAGCAAACGACTCTCTCAAAAGGGCCTAGGGTTTGGAGCTTCTTTGAAGGAACAAGAAGACAGAACGAAATTGTTCCGAGAGGTCAAAGCTGAAGACCTTATCGAGTTTGGTTTTGAATCGGAATTCATCGGTAGGCTCCCTGTCATAGCGATTCTGGAAGATTTATCCGAAGATGATTTGTTTCAAATTTTAAAGAATCGTTATTCGTCAGTTGTGAACGCCAAAAAACAGGATTTCAAGTCCTACGGCATTGACATTCGGTTTACTGATGACGCCTTAAGGTTAGTGGCTCACGAGGCCCACAATGAGAAGACGGGAGCACGAGCGCTGATAAGCGTTATGGAAAAAATACTGGTAGGTTTCGAACGGACTTTACCGTCCAGCAAGGTTACAAGATTTACGGTAACCAAGGAACTGGTAGATGACCCGAGACCATTTCTACAAGCCATTTTAAACGATGAATTCCATCCTTCGCGATGTGAAATTTTTGATGAGATTGAAGCATGTGAGAGGGAGGAGGCTTTAAGAGATCTTGAGTCCCGGAGTGATGAATTTTATCAGCGCTTTGGGCTGATTTTGAGTCGACCAGCTCTGGAGGTCATCGTAGGAGCGGCGATTGAGAAGGGTGTTGCTCCGGAAACGATGTATAAGAGATACATGAAAGTAGAAAGAGAAATTCGGGCATTCGAAGATGAATTTTTAAGGGTTTATGGCCTGAGGATCCGTTTCCTGGAAGACGCTTTGCTGGAGTTGGCGGGGCTAGCCCTTCGTGGGTCCGACGAACCAATTATAGTTTGCCGGAAAATATTCCAGAATTACCACCATGGATTGAAGTTAGTGATGGAGCGCACGGGTTCGCACGAGTTCCTGATTCCCAAGGAAGCTGTGCAAAACCCAGAAAAGTACCTAAATGACATGATTCAGCAAACTTACCGAAGTTAAATCAAATATAGGCCAGTCAACAAAAAACCGGTGGAATTTAATTACCACCGGTTTTCTATTGTACTGGATAGAAGTCAACTTGTAATCATTTCATCCACCTATATCTCTAGGTTTTTGAGCCTCCCACATGCCACGTTGATTTGGAACCGGTCCTGTTGTTGGAGGCGAAAAAATTTCCTTAATGACGCCCCAGAAGCCACCGGAAGAGCTCTCCTGCTGAGATTGCTGTTGAGGCTGAATCTGCAAAGGAGTGGCTTGGCCCGGTGGATAAGCTGACGGCGCTCCAGTTGGAGGCGCAGTTGCCGTGTTGACTCCAGCTGAACCTGGATAACTAGGCTGTGCCTGAGGGGCCGGACTCCCGTAATTTGCCGTTGGCACACTTTGAGGATAAGTTTGCGGCTGTGCTGCAGGGGCAGGCTGAGGATATTGAGGGGCCGCTGCTTGCTGCTGGGCTGGTACACTCGCTTGACCTTGCGCAGCGTTTTCACCCGAAACCCCCATCAACTCGTAATACTTTTGCTGGGCTACCCTGAGACTATCATAAGCTTCCTTAACAGCCTTTTTATGATACTCACTTTGCAATTCTCGTTGTTTCTGCTCCTGTTCCCGTAGCTTTTGTTGAGCAGCCACATACATTTGCTGGGTTTTCTGAAGCTCCTCCATTGCTTGTTGCTGTTGGGCTGCTAGCTCAGCTGCTTTTTCCCTCGCTGCCGCTCTTTCGTAGGCTCTTTGCTGAGCTGCCTGAACAGATGGATCGGAACCGAAAGCGGACTCGGTCCCTTGTGTAGAGGGTTGTTGCTGATATTGTCCATAAGCCTGCTGCTGCTGATAGTTTGGATATTGTCCGTAAGCCTGTTGCTGGGGAGCCCCGGCTTGCTGAGTATAATACCCTGTCTGTGGTTGCCCATAATAGGTCGGTTGCTGTGTTTGGGTGGGCTCAGCCGCAGCCCGATGTTTCTTGGATGACTTTTTACCGTGAACAGCTGCTTGATGTGGCGTGGAGGAAGAGGGGGCCTGGTAAGATTGATAAGGAGAAGCCTGAGGAGCCTGCTGATAATATCCTTGCTGTTGAGTAGCGCTGTAATAATCTTGCGGATTGTAATACATTCCAGACTGGTTGGTCACTTGAGGCGAAGTGGCGTTGCTGGAAGGGTTCGCAGGATAATAACTTGTAACCGGAGTGGATCCGTAATTGCCGGTGTACGAATAATAACCACCTTCACGCTGCAGATTGTCCAAATAATTGGTCCAATAGGGATAGTAAGCTTGCGGCATCTGAGGGTTTTGCCCAGCATCTGAAGGCGCCTGCATAAGACTTGAGGTGTTATAATCATAACTCGCCTGACCCCAAGCTCTTTGAGATTCTCCATGAACCAAGCAAAAGGCTAAACTCAGCGCCCCACTTATTAGAACCATGAACTTTTTCCGCATCACGCTTCTCCTTCTTGAACAGGTAGTTTGACATTCATGACCACGTTTGTTGTTTTTGATTACGCGTCCTGAATTGATCAATCCCCTGTATAAAACACACACGACTTTGACATACTTATTATACTTTCTTTTATTAGAAAATCAAATCAAAAAAAGGTTCCATGTCGAAATAATGCCACATGATGTCAAATAGATGTTGGTATTTATTTAATTTATAAATTAAATATGGGGCTACTTGATAACTTTGAAAAGACTTTTGGAAGGCTTTACAGGGTCTTTAGGGCCATTATTTCTGATTCGATCATTAAAAATTTTGTTCTTGACTCTTACGGAACTTATCATAAAGTATACTATTATTGCTCGTTCCCAATCACGAGACGCAGAAAAGTCTGCTACCTTCTTCAAATACTTTTCCTGCAACGACGCCATTGAAGCTTCATCTATGTCGAGTATCCTGTCCGCCAATCCTAACAAAACATCTTCAATGTTCACAATCGGCCTCCGGGATTATGCTCTCTAACATATTCTATCACGGCGTACAATTCTAATCCAGCATGCAACATCATGTCTCGGTCTTTAAATCCCTAAATAAACTCCGGTAAAAAGTGGTATGGCCTAACACTTACTATTTTTTCAATAGGGAGGCCGCCTGAAACCCAGCCTCCAAAGCCGCCAGATTTAGCTCTCGAAGATTTTGCCGTGTTCCCGAATCTATCTTATTTGTAATTTCCTGGAAAGAAACCTCCAAATTCGCCAAAGATGCAGCAAAGCCCAATAGCACTACATTTTCAAGTTGTATTCTTCCCAATGAACGCGCCATACTCGCCGCGTCAAGTCTGTACAAAGACGATTCAGAAGGACCTGGTGAATTTTCGAAAATCGATCCGCCGGGCTTTAAAAAATGCCGGTTATTTATGGTTTCGGAAGAATCCAGCGAAATAAGATAATCTGCACGTCCCCAACCAATCAGGGGAGAAAAGAAAGAGCCAATTTTCAAATGGCTGTTGATCGATCCCCCTCTGACTGCCATTCCATGGGTTTCCGATGAGATAACCTTGAGTCCTTTTGCAGTCGCTATGTCGCCCAATAACCGGGTTAGAAAAACTATTCCCTGGCCTCCTCTGCCGCAAATAATCGTTTGTGTCATTCGACGCCTCCGCATTGGGCGATCGCTCGAGACGGACATATTTCAACACAAAAACCGCAACCGGCGCACAAATCAGGATCTATTCTGACCAATCTTGCTTCCTTTACAAAAAAAATCGCAGGGCATTCCAAATCCCTGATACACGTCATACACCTGTCACAGTTGTCCCCTACCTGGAATTTGTCATCTGAGAATTTGGCAGATAGGCTTCTTATGCACTCTCTACGTGTAATTACGACAGAAATTCCCCCCTTTTGCTCATGAGAAAACGCCCGGGCTCTGAGAAAAGCGTCTTCCAGGTCTTTATAACTGTAGGGATCCACTATTTCCAAAAATTTTACTCCACATCCTCTAATTAGTTGCTCCATGTCAATTGGAGCAGCGGGCTGGTTGTCGGCAAGAAAATGCGTAGCGGGAGTAGGCTGCCCTCCAGTCATCGCTGTGATGTTGTTGTCCATCAGAACTAATACGAAATTAGCATTGGTGTGGACCGCATTAACTAGAGCGGGGATGCCTGCGTGAAAGAAAGTCGAATCCCCGATTGAAGCCACGACATGATTCAATCCGTTGTCCCCAATGGCTTTGGCAAATCCAGACGCCATTCCAATGGAAGCCCCCATGCAGAGGCAGGTGTCGACCGCTCCCAAATTAACCCCAAGCGTGTAACACCCGATGTCACCGGTAAATATGGTATTGGCAAACAATTTTTTAATCATGAAAAACGCTGGTCTATGCGGACAACCAGCACAAAGGGATGGTCGTCGTGCTTTTACGGAAGGGGCCAGCGTTTCCGCCAATTCAACCCCTTTGAATTTCCTTATTATTTCTTCAACCACCTCAGGAGTAAGTTCTCCCTGCTTAGGAACATCACCGGAAATTCTGCCGGCGACTTTTGTCCTGTTCGTTAACTGAAGTTCAAGCACTGGGTAGGTTTCTTCGATTACAAGGGTTCTATCTTTTGAATCAACAATCTCCTGAAGTGACTTTTGATTAGCTGGGTAGGGCACATCCACTTTGTATACAGCCAAATCGGAAAGCCGCTGGTCTAAGCCAACTATTTCCCTGACGTGCGAAGACACAGAGCCACACGTTATGATCGCCAGATTGGATACGGTTGCTCCGCATATCAGATGCGGTTCCGCGTCGGTTTCCCGTGAGCAGATTTTGGAAATCTTGTCATTAAGCTCACCGTGCAACACCAACCTGAATTTTGGAGTCGCCGCCCACTTGGTCCAGTTTTTTTGAAAAGCCCCAATATCCGTAACCTCATGAGGAGCGTCTAGGTCGACATTTTGTCGGGCATGACAAACTCGCAGACAGGGTCTAAGCATTACTGGAACCTGGTATTTCTCGGAAAGTTCAAAGGCCTTCATGGTCATAGACAGAGCTTCGGAAGGTGAACCAGGATCATAGACCGGAATCTTTGCAAACCAGGCGAAGAAACGGCTATCCTGCTCTGTCTGGCTTGAATGAGGCCCCGGGTCGTCTGCGACAACTACCACCAAGCCACCACGAATACCCAAATACGCAGCGCTCAAAAGGGGATCAGAAGCCACATTCAAGCCAACCATCTTCATTATCACAGCGGATCTCTTCCCAGCCAGCGAGGCTCCATAGGCTACCTCGAAAGCAACTTTTTCGTTGATAGACCACTCCAGGTAAACCGGATGGTTAAGTTCCTTCTTCCAGCGAGTCAACGATTCCATAACCTCAGACGATGGCGTCCCTGGGTACGCGGTGGCAACTGTGCATCCTGACTGGATTATGCCACGTGCTATGGCCTCATTGCCCATAAGAAACCTGCTCTGTGCTGCAGATGGAGAATTGGTAAAGCTCATCTTGGCTTCCTGTTTAAAAAGCTATTCGAATTTTTCTTGTCAACTATCACACAGGCTTGGTTTGACGAGAAAATATATTAACATAATAGCAAAAATAATTCCTGTTGAAGTTCTTAAGGAAGTGTAAAAATGAAAAGATCATTGAAAGCTTGCTTGGTAGTTGTCGCAGGTTTGTGCTTGACACCCCAAATTCAGGCTCAGAGTGGCAGACCAGTATATGTCGTTTGCAGGAAATACATTTCCGAGAGAAGTTGCTTTAAATGTTCGGATTATTTTCATGCCAATTCCGAAAAAGAAGCCCGGGAAAAATGCCTGTCAAATGGGTATGATGAACCAAATTATTTTAGGTCTTTGTTTGCAGTGAGAAGGTGGCTTCTAGGTCACTGTACTTGTGGCAAAGACGATTAGAAATCTCAACGAAGTGTAACAATTTGTAGCAAATATTCTAAATAAAACTTCTATTTTTGTTAACATTATCTGCATAATCTTTGAATTTTATATTCATAAATGAATTAAACCATCTTTCGTAATTCAGTCTACCCGAATGTGGTCGGACAGTATGATCCCGATCATCCGGACATCTACGGAATGGCTCGCCCCTTTTCCTCAACTTTTGCCTCGAGCTGGCAAACCTTGCGGGGATCATGTACATCCATTGGCTGGAATATAGCTTCATAATTTTGTGCTTACAATCTATTTCCGGGTCTGACAGCTTTTGAAAAACAGTTGGCTCGCCTCCAGCGGGAAAAGAGTTTATGCGCCATCTCCAGGTCCAAATGGGGCCTGAGCCATTATAAAGGGGGAACTCAAAAAGTTGATGCCCCGTTTTCGATCGAAATCGCGATTCATATACAATAAAATTGGCCGCGTCATGATCAGGATGACCACCCTCAAACGCCGTTACAAAAATGTTTTGGGGCCTGAAATCCCTTAAAACCTCGGTAAGCATTGAGATCCCCTTGTCCATCGACCTAATCAACCCCAGGTCGGGCAACCTGAAAAGTCGCCGACTGCTTGGAGGGAGTCCCAAGGTGTCCATGGCTCGGGTAAGTTCGTTCTCACGTCGGTCTTGCCCACCAAGATAGCCACCACTTGTGAGCCAAACTCCAGCCACCTCAACTCCTTTTGTAATGAGCATCTTCATTAGACCGGATATGAAAACGTCATCGTCCGGGTGGGCGAAAATAAACATAAATCTTTGCTCACGATCATGATAATTTAACACAGAAGTGTCCATGGTTGCACATTACCTCGCTTAAACCGCCGATAAGCCAATAAATATACACATGATGAGGTTCCATTTCCTGGAGCCCGTGAATAAATTTTGCAGTAATTTTAAAATATTTAAAATTAATGGTCCAAGAAAAAAGGACAGTGGT
>JBMFSZ010000107.1:0-9705 GCA_049967315.1 Desulfomonilaceae bacterium | reverse complement strand
ATCAGGGTTGCCGCTCCGTTGAGCATAGGATACATTACTTTGCCTCGAAAGATTGCTCCAGCCCCTTTCGAATGACGTTGCATCCACATTGCGTTTGTAACCGCCATTATCTTAGAACGCATGTTCGATTCTACTTCTGAATTTCCCTTTGCGGCTGCAGGTTCCTGGGACCCTACGTAGTAGCGCATAGTCATCATGCTCATATCTACGACCATCATGTAAACGATGGCATTAGGGAAATCTACGCTGGGTCTGTAAAACGTCCGATAAATCAGAGGCCTCCCATGACCATCGCGAGGTGAACCAGAAGACTGCCAAACGCCCTCGCCCTGTAATGCTGGAGAAGTATACAGTGGCTTAATATTGTCCAGTTTGAGCATGTCCAGAGGATCCCGAGTCAACAGGTTAAACTCACCACGTTCAGGAAGGACAACGTCATCATCGGGGACTTTCCCTTTGTCGACGACCTCGGCACGTTTAGCGCTTGCAGATCCTTCGCTCGCCTCCATGCCTGCGTTACCAGATCCGGATAGGGCAGGCGCAGGGTTCGTAGCTTTTTTAGCAATCAGGAGGCTGCCATAGGAGTTTGAAGATTCTGCAAAGGAAAGCGACTGGAAAGAAAACAGGAAGACGAGCAAGATGTTAAGTACAAAAGATTTTCTTGACAATTCTCAAACCCTCATGAAATTCTTTGTCAAAATGTAATTTCAGTATTTAAAACATGTATAAGCATAATACCCCAAAACACAAAAAGTTTCAAGGCTAAACCGCTATAAATACGTATTAATCTGGAAAAAGCGGTTGGAGACTAGACGTTTGGCGAGGTCAATTCTCTGAACTGTATAAGTGAAATTCAATAAAAAATATTATGAGCCATATTGAAGTAGGGCCTTTGCCATAGCCTCCTTTGAAACTACACCAAAAAATGAGCCTTTTATTTCCCCATCACGAATTATAAATATTGCTGGGATTTTGGTTATTCCGAATCTTCTGGCTATGAGATTCTTGTCCGTGTTTATCCTGCCTACGATGGCCTTTCCCCTCATATCCTTGGCTAATTGTTCAAGAACTGGGTCTAGCATTCGACAAGGAAAACACCAATCAGCATAAAAATCAATAAGTATGGGCTTCTTTTTTGAAGCCTCCACAACTTCAGCTTCAAAATTGTCATCCGTAATATGCTTGATTTCCGATGAATCACCCTTTTCAATGCTTTTAGCGCCAGTGAGCGACGCTAAAGGACTATATCCACTGCGATGGGCTGACCACAAAATTATCCCGCTTCCTATAAGCAAACACACGACAAACGAAATTACTAGGATGCTGGTTTTCTTCATGACGTCTCCATTTTGGCAAATCGTATCAGATTCCTGATTCTGATCTCCTTGGACCCGGGCAACAAACCCTTGTCTTCATAATCATAATACAATTTGAAAAAAAAGTTATAGTGTAAGTAAAAATATTCTTGTTTTCAGCTGTCCTAGCGTCAATATACTGCGCTACATGAGTTCTACTGGGTCCACATCCACAGTAATAGTCGATCCGTGCCCGGCAATCAAGCCCTCCTCAATAAGGCAGCGAACCATTCCTCTCACTGATTGTCTCTCTGGACTTTTGAGGATTATCTGCCACCGGAACTTTCCGACAACTTTGCGGCGGGGGCAGGGACTAGGGCCTAGAATCACCACACCAGGAAAATGATTTTTTAGAGATCTGGCATGACGTGCGATCTCCAGGATGTTGTCCTGAACCCTTTTTTCGCTTGTACCCTGAGCTTTGATCGATATCAGGTGGCCGTATGGCGGATAAAATAGTTCCCTTCGTATTTCCGATTCCAGTTTGAAAAACTCTTCATATGCGTGCCTGGCCGCAAGGCGTATGACCTCGTGACCCGTGTCGAATGTCTGAAGGATTACGACACCAGGGTTCAAATCGCGGCCAGTCCTTCCAGCCACCTGCGTCAACAATTGAAAGGTTTTTTCAGATGCCCTGAAGTCTGGAAAATTTAAGGACGCGTCTCCGTAGAGTATTCCGACTAATGATATTCCGGGAAAATCGTGACCTTTGACTATCATTTGGGTCCCTACTAAAATATCTATCTTCCTGGACCGAAAACGCGTTAAAATGTTATCTAGCTGATTCTTCCTTGATGTTGAATCTCTATCAAACCTTTCTATCGTAGCATTAGGAAAAATTTTAGAGAGCTCTTCCTGAACCTTCTGGGAACCGACTCCTGAAAAATATAGGTTGGAACTTGAACAGTCCGGGCATACGGGCGGGGCAGGTCTGGAAAATCCGCAAAGATGACATTTTAAATTTCGGGCGTCTTTGTGGTGTATGAGACTGACATCACAGTTCGAACATTTAAAGACATAACCACAGTCGCGACACTGGGCGAAAGTGTCGAAACCCCTTCGATTCAGAAAAAGGATGGCCTGATGTTGTTTTTCTAAACACTCGCCTATCTCATTTACTAAAGGCGGAGTTAAAAAGCATTTTTGAAAGTCCCTACTGGTCTGGTTTTTCCTAAGGTCAACAAGACGAACTTCAGGCAGTGGACCGCCGTGATACCTAGTTGGCAAATCAATTCTTTTCAACCTTCCACTGGTGGTATTCAAAAATGTTTCAAAAGAAGGGGTAGCGCTTCCCAATACCACACAAAGATTTTGAAGCTTCCCTCTCGCTAGAGAGAGATCTCTCGCATTATAGGGGCAGCCTTCATCCTGTTTGTACGATGAATCATGCTCCTCATCTACTATGATCAGACCAAGATCGCGAATAGGCGCAAAAATCCCTGATCGAGTAGCGATAACGACTTGGGTTTCACCGCTGAAGATTCTACGCCACTCAACGACTTTTTGCGCTTCTGTAACGCCACTGTGAAAAAGAGAGATTTTGTCGCCAAACCTTCCTATAACGTGCTTTGCCGATTGCGGGGTAAGGGCTATTTCAGGAACTAGCATGAGAGTTCTCTTACCTAGTTTAAGGGCTATATCTATAGTTTTAAGATATACCTCGGTCTTACCCGAGCCAGTAACCCCGAAGAGGAGGTAAGGTTCGAAACCTCCCCTGGCAATGGAATCCGAAATGGCAGAGCACGCTGAATTTTGATCCGATGTAAGGATTGGCGCTAAATTGTTGCCTGTTTTATGCCCGTCAATTAGGGCCTTCAATGCACTGAGATCTATTTTTCGGCCCTGTTTTACAGGTTTTATATGTTCTTCAGGAGTCAACCATCCGAGATGTGTCAAATGTTCGATCTGTTTTTTCCCAATTATTGAGGCAAGTTTCTTTAGAGGTATGCGGTCTGATTTCACGGATCTCAATAGGTTGATCTGGTCCTCGTGAAGAGGCAAACCCTCAATATTAGAGAAAGCTGCTTCAGAAATTCTTAAATAAGGTTCCGATCGTTTTTCGAAGCCAGATGGCAGGGCAGTTTTTAATACCAGGCCAATTGGCGCCATGTAGTAATTGGCAACCCATTTTATGAAGTCCCACCAAACCTGATCAAAACATGGGGGCTCATTCGGAACATCTATAATGGCCTTAATTTCAAATTCTATTTGTTCGCTGGGGCTCAAACCAACTATGAATCCGGCGCGAATCTTCTTGCCCAAGGGGGCTATGACCCTACGCCCAAAACCTAATCGTTGCTTAAACTCATGTGGGACCTCATAAGTGTAAACCCCATCAAGAGGCAGAGGGAAACAAACATCTACAAGTCGGGAATCTGTTTTAAGCGATCTCAAATTGGACACATCAACTTAATGGGTTATTGATTCCGCAGTTTTGGCTATTTCAGACAAACGCTCTCAGAAAAGCATTTCTTTCAGGAATCTGCGGGGTAAGGGCATATTTCTCTTCTTCCACATTCGGGACAACGACCACCCATCCAAATAAAATCGAAGTAGTCTACAAAAGGCTGAACCTCTTCTATGCCTTCGAACGCGAACCCAACTTCGAAGTTTCTGTTTCTCGAACTTTTCGCCCCTATACCCGCGCCAGTCAAGTTTGCGCTTCCAGCTAGAGCATAAGACCCATCAACGACAAATATTTTCGCGTGCATTCGAGGGCAATGCAGGAATTCTACGCCAGCGCTTAAACGTCCATTAGTGTCTATCTTTTCATAACGATCCCGGAATGGCCTGGATGGGGTTTCGGAATGAATAATCCTGAACGCAACACCACGTTGAATAAGTATGGCCATCAGATCGGGAAACGAAACAAATTTGTACTTATATCTCAAGAAAGTCATCTTGATGTTGGCAGTAGCGATCCATACAAATCGCTCAGCGTTGCAGATGCGATGCTGTGCGAATTGCTCAAAGATATCACGGTCCCACAACGTCTTCATGAAATAAAGCTAATATCTAACAGCTTTGGCCCAGGCGCCTCTGCTCTCCAGATCCTTGTCCAGTTCAAGGTCCGGACGCGCCGCAGCCAAGAGTTCGGAACCATCGGATTCTAGAATAAGTCGCCATAGTACAACCATACCTCTTTCAGAGAGCGAGCGCATTACCGACTGGATTCTCAGGTACTCTTCCGATCCTACTGGACTGGTAGGGTCAACAAGTATCCCTCTAGTGGACACCCATCCTGGGTTCTTTATGCGGTCCATAATTTTCTGTTCAATCTCGGAATCCAAAATTTTTTCCTCCACATTACATTGACCTGGTATTACTTCCGTTCGTAAGATAGATCAACTGATTCCAAAATTCTAGAACAAGCCAGAGAAGTTAAATGATATACGCAGCTATTGTAACCGCTGGAGGAATTGGGTCGAGAATGGGCAAGAATATCCCTAAACAGTTTCTCAAGTTAGGTGGTATTCCGATATTAGCCTTGACCCTGAAGGTTTTTGAGAACCACCCAGAGATAGACTTTATTGTTTTGACTACTCCGGAACGCTACATCGATTATTGTAAATCGCAAATAATTCAGCGGTATGGGTTCCAAAAAGTCAGACACGTGATCCAGGGAAGCGTCACAAGGCAAGGCTCCGTCCTAAACGGACTAAAAATGGCTGAAGACAGTGATTTCGTGTTAATCCATGATGGAGTAAGACCACTGATAGAAGCCTCTGTCATATCCATGTGTATTGAAGCCGTAAAAGTTCATGGCGCTGCGATTTCGGCCAGTCCGATAAACGATACAGTGAAAAGGGGCGCCAAGTTCATTGCGGAAACAATTTCGAGGGAGAACTTGTGGTTAGCCCATACGCCGCAAGCATTTCGGAGATCCCTGATATTACATGCTCACGAAAAGGCCTTAGCCGACAATTTCGTGGGAACAGATGACGCATCGCTAGTGGAGCGCCTGGGTGTGAGTGTGGCGATAGTTCAAGATAGCAATTACAATATAAAAATTACTTCCCCTGAGGATCTTCTCATTGCGGAACAGTTAAGCGCCATTCGTTTTCCCTGAAACACTAAGGCCAAACACTACGTAGGCCTGTCAGGGTGGTTTCCAGGCAATGCTTGGTTGAGTCATCGGTGATTTGGATTGGATATTTTCCAGTGAAACAGGCTGTGCAAAAATCCCTAGCCGCTATGGGCATGACCTGCAACATCCCTTCTAAACTCAAATAAGCCAGCGAGTCGGCTTCTATGAAATCGCAAATCTGTTGGACAGATTTGGAACAAGCGATGAGTTCCCCCTTGCTGGAAAAATCGATGCCGAAGAAACAAGGAAACCGTATTGGGGGACAACTGATTCTCATGTGTATCTCTCGAGCGCCGGCCTCGCGTAACGCTCTGGTACGCAGCTTGCTAGTGGTTCCTCTTACAATAGAATCGTCAACCACGACTACACTTTTGTTTTTAAGTATTTCACGAACGGGATTGAGTTTGAGTCTTACTCCAAGATTACGAATCGCGGGTGAGGGCTGGATAAAAGTCCTTCCCACATAGTGGTTACGAATTACTCCGTATTCGAAAGGTAACCCACTACCTTGAGAGTAACCTAAAGCAGCATAGTTGCCCGAGGCGGGCATTGGAACCACAAGGTCCGCATCAGGAGCCGGACTCTCAAGCGCCGCCTGAACCCCGAGGGATTTTCTGATATTGTAGACACCGTGGCCAAAAATTGATGAATCAGGCCTCGAAAAATATATGTATTCGAAGATGCACATTGCCAGGTTTTTTCGCCTGGGGCTTTTAATTGACCTCAAGCCATTTTTGTCGGCTATAACGATTTCGCCGGGCTCTACATCACGCACGTAGTCAGCTTCGATTATGTCAAGAGCGCACGTTTCCGATGCGAAAATTATTGCATCTCCCTTGCGGCCAATACATAGTGGTCGAAATCCAAAAGGGTCTCGTGCAGCGTAGATGCCGTTGGAACTCAAGAACACAAGAGACCAAGCTCCTTTCAATTCCTGAAAAACCTTCACGAGCCTTTCTTCCAATGATCCCTTTTTGTGCAGAATCAGATGCGCTATCAGCTCCGAGTCAGTAGAGGTTTGAAAAATGGCTCCAGAGGCTTCCAGTTTACGCCTAAGCTTGGAAATGTTGACGATGTTGCCATTGTGTCCCAGAGCGAAGAAACGATCTATCTGTTCAACCAGGAACGGTTGGGCGTTCCTCAACATCGAACTGCCGGTCGTGGAATACCTCACATGGCCTATTCCCATGTTTCCTTTCATGCCATCAAGCTCCACCCCCTTGAAGACATCGGAAACTAGACCCATTCCTTTCTTGGCCGAGATGGTAGAACCGTCCGAGACGATGATTCCGGCCGATTCCTGTCCGCGATGTTGTAATGCGTACAAGCCCAGGTAAATGTGTTTGGCAGGGTCATCGGCCCCATATATTCCAAAAATACCGCATGCCTCTTTTTTAGAGGGGGTTTGAAACATGTATTTGAACTCCGATTCGAGCCGAGGTATGTTCACAATTTTAGAATTGCAACTTACAATTACTCCAGGTCTGAGACGTCGTCAACCAGCAGATCTGAGGAAAGGTAATTTCGTCAGACAAACAAAAAAGGCCTTGAGGATTTCAAGGCCCGAACGAGTTGTTTCTGTCCTTACGAAAGTTTCTGAAGGGAATATCTATGGAAAGAGTTGTCATTGGGTCTGCGGGGCTGCAGGAGCGCCACTACTGAAGGAGCCCCAACCTGATCGAGGATCCTGACCTTGTGGAATTTCTACCGGACGCGGCATGGCTATTGAGGAACCGGAACTCTCTGCGGGCCCATTTGTAGCCCTTTGTGGCTGAACTTGCTTCTTGGCCCTTGCCGGTTTCGGCGGGCCCTGACGTCGTTTCGTCTGCCTGGCAGGAGAGGGCTGAACCCCTTCCTCTTCGCCTTGCGGTGGGTAATATTGGACTGAAGTGCCTTCTGGAGTCTGAGTAGTTATTCGTACTGCTCCAGCCGGAAGGTCGTCTCCAAATTCAGGGGGTTGCCCAGTTCCAGAATAAGGAGCAGGCCCTCGTTGTCCCTGCACAGGCGGAGCCCCTTGTTGGGTTGGAGGCGGCACGTAACTCACAGGTGGAGGACCCTGAGGGGCATTAGCAGGTTGTTGATAGTTTTGCCAATCCGAATAGACACCTTGCTGGCTGTAACCACCAGGGTATGACGGAGGCGGACCATATCCCTGACCTGGCCCATAAGAAGAATAGGGTTGGGCATACGGAGACGGAGCCTGTTGGGAAGGAGGCTGCTGACCTTGAAACTGCTGATAATTGAACTGATTAGCAGATCCCCCATTCCAAACGCCAAGCCCCCCGGGCCCGAGGACTGACTCAAGAATTCCCTGCGCAAAGGCTGCAGCAGGCGCCAGTAACACTAAAATGACGATTAGCGCAATTTTCAACATCTGGGTACTCCTGAGCTCGCATGTGTGCTCAAAAGGTCATCATAGAGTCTAGAACCATACATTAGTCCATCTAATTAATATTTTACAGTATTACTAGCACTCTGTCAACGCGCGGTCTAAAGTTTCAAATGCAACCCGCAGCTTTTACGCGGAAAATCGAGACCACTTTCTGGTTGAATATGGTTTGAGGGCTAAGGATAAGGCATCTAAAGTTTTATCAGTTCATATTTTCGTGAACCAATGCCAGCCTTTTCCGCATATTCAAGTTGATGTTCCCAATCTATCTCTGGGAAGAGCGCCCTGAATTTGTCCTGACCAGGTTCCATAGCCCCTTCTAGTTTTGAAAGAGGATTCCCAGGCGCCTGGTTGACCAGATCCGCAGCGGCTTGATCAATTGCAACCGGGTCGAGGGACGCCAGGACGCCTATGCTTGGCACTATTGCCCGATCCGAAAATGGATTACAGTCACACAGTGGTGAAACGTCCGTTACAAATGTAATGAAGGCAGTTTTATCCTTCTTTTCACCCAAGACAGCCTTAGCGTATTCAACTATTTTTTCCATAAATGTAGGAATTGATTCGTTCCACTGGATCGAAATTGCCCCTTGCTTGCATGTTAAAATACACTCGGCGCAGCCCACGCATTTTTCAGGGTTTATAGTGGCCTTACGCTGCGTTTTTTCACCCTGGACAGAAATAGCGCCTCCCCTGCACCATATAACGCATTCACCGCAACCCACGCATTTTTTTTGGTTCACTTTGGGAGCAATATTGGAATGCTGATCCAGCTTACCTTTTCTGGACGCGCATCCCATTCCGAGATTCTTGATAGCCCCGCCAAATCCTGAAAGTTCGTGACCCTTGAAATGCGTCATTACAACAAGGCCATCCGCATAATGAATATCTGCGCCTATATACGCGGTCTTGATGTGCGCTCCGTCCAGTTTGATTGAAACATCACTATTTCCCCTTAGTCCATCCGCTATGATGACCGGGGCTCCCGTCACTTCCCTCGTGAAACCGTTATCATAAGCCGTGCATAAGTGTGACCACGCTTCTATGCGGGACCCCACGTATAGCGTGTTTGTGTCTGTTAGAAAGGGTTTCGTATCGACTTCTTTTAGAATATCTACTATCTTGCGTACGAACTGGGGCCTGATATGGGCTGTGTTTCCAACTTCACCAAAATGGATTTTTATCGCTATGAGGTCCCTTTTCCTAAACATATCACCGGGATTAAGCTCATTAAACAGATCAGCTACCTTGGCCAGAACACTTTTTTTCCAGGAAGCCGAAAGATCAACCATGTAAACTCGTGAACTCATTGCATCACTCCTAAAAATCGATTTAAGCAATTATTCTTTTTTTTTAGAGCTATTTTCAATCGTTTTGCGTCGTGTCACCTTACTTTTGAAAAAGTAGGATGATTTCAGTTTATTGACATAAGATCTTTTTGGTCTAAAGATGCATAAACTTGACATTTTCCCAACAAAAGTATACAAAGCGCATTCGATTATAGTAAAACTTTCAGGAGACTATCTCAGGTGTCGGAACCTTCGTCGAATTCAGTGAAGCGCTCCTCATCATCTTTAATAGATGTTCGTCTTAAAAAACTTCAAGAGTTGGTAGAAGAGGGGATTCAACCTTACACGTCTGGGTTTACGCCCGACCTAAACTCACTGGAACTGAAATCAAAATATGGGCACATATCAGAATCCGAAGAAGTGAGTGATGTTGTGCGCTTGGCAGGGCGGCTTATGGCTGTTCGAATTATGGGCAAGGCATCCTTCATGCGTGTTCACGACGTAGCCGGTGATTTCCAGATATATTTGGGCAGAGACCTGCTTGGCGCAGACCAGTACAATCGCTGCAAGAAACTTGACATTGGT
>JBMFSZ010000106.1:0-9749 GCA_049967315.1 Desulfomonilaceae bacterium | reverse complement strand
TCGGGGATTGCGTCAAAGGTTCGTTCCCATTCATTGCGAGCTTGCGTAGCCCTCTGCTCTGCTCTCTCGTAACGTCTGACTATATTGGCGGTGATGAGTCCAAAAACCAGAAATGCCACCGTGACAACCAGGCGATGATAGAATTCATGAACAGTCACCTTGAATACCAGAGCATCCATGATTGACATGTCGGGGAACCACAGATGTTCCCATACGGCTTCACCAAAACATATGAACATAAAAAAAATTATAGATAAAATGATTATCCTGATTTCCGTTTTCACGTCCAGCCCTCCAGGATTTCGCAGTCCGAATAGACGGCCTTACCGTTTCCAGGCATCTCGGAATAAGAAATTTGAGGTATGGCGGTCGCTAATAATTAAGGGTAGCCCAGGCCAGTATTTTAGTGCAAAGTCAAACATATAGGCAAACAATAATCATATTGGTCAGAAATTCAGTGAACAGAATACTTGACCGGAAAGCTATTCACATCATGGCCGGCATGATAATGTAAAGTGTGGAAAATGTAAAAGATGGGCGATTTTCCACCGGAGACAATGGATGAAAATTGAATTGATTTCATTGACTGAAAATCTTTGCCTGATCCTTGGCGTGCGCAAGGGGCACTTTCCAATGTCCCACTCTTTTCTGGTTCAGGATGAAATTTCAGCGTTGATCGACACCGGTAGTGGCCTTGATCTCTTAAGCGAGATCAAGGAAAAATTTCAAATCGATATGGTAATTAACTCACACGGTCACCCGGATCATTCTGCCGGAAACTTCCTGTTCCCAGACCAGCCTCTTTATGTTCCAAAAATGGGGGCCAACACACACGGGAGACTTGAACTACTGTCCAAACGATTTTTCCCGAATGAAGTTCAGGCTGCAAAATGGAGAAAATGGATAAAACAAGCCATGGGATTTGAGGATAGGGAACCGACTGATGTTTTTGACAACGGTCACATCTTCGATTTTGGGCGCACCCGACTCCTCGCTATCCATACTCCGGGACATACCGAAGATCATTTCTGTTTGCTCGAATTGGGAAGCGGAATCCTTCTCGCTTTCGACATCGACCTTACTTCTTTCGGTCCATGGTACGGGAACCTTGAATCAAACCTGAAAGACTTCAGGGTGGCCATTGAGAAAGTACGACAAATTAAAGCCCGAGCTATAGCATCGAGTCATCGTCTTCCCGTCTTGAAGAACATAGAGGAACATCTGAACAAGTATGAAAGCTTTTTCGATAAGCGCAATCAACTGCTTCTGGAATTGATCAAAGGAGGCGCTTCAAGGTCCGAAATTCTCCTGGCCAAACCAATCTATCGGCGTCACCCTTTTGCCAGAGATGTGTTACCTTTGTTCGAAGCCAGAATGGTCGATTTACATCTCGATGAAATGATCGAACTAGGCTTGATAAGACTTGACGGGGAGAAACTCCTACCAGTGTAAGCCCCTTTTCCACTGGCCGTCAACGCATCAGGATGCAGCGAGGATCGATTCAATCGAATTGACAAGACTCCCAAAATCGTAGGGTTTGGTCACAAAACCCTTGGCAAAGTGTTTGATTTCCTCCCCAAGATCGACATCAGGAGCAAAACCGCTTGCAACAAGGATCTTGACGGCAGGATCAAGCTTCACCAGTTCCCTTAGACAATCTCGTCCAGACATCACAGGCATGATAAGGTCAAGGATAACGAGAGATATTTTCCCCTCGCTCTCTCGATAAATTTTTAGGGCCTCGGCCCCGTTACTTGCGGTAAGGATAGAATAGCCGGCCCTATTTAAAAGTAGCTTTGCCTGATCGGCCAGCAAGGTCTCGTCTTCTACAAAAAGAATGGGATAGTCTCGATTTGTTCCCTGAAAGATTTTACCTTCTGCAGTATTGTTCTGAACTGATTCTAAAGCGGGAAAATACAGTTTAAATTCGGTCCCTTTGTCTGGTTCGCTCTCGCAGCTAACATAACCACCGTGTTGTTCAACTATTCCCTGAGTTACCGAAAGTCCTAGGCCTGTCCCCCTCTTGGAATCCCGTTCCTTTGTGGAAAAAAAAGGCTCAAACGCCCTCGCCAGCGTTTGTTTATCCATACCCCGGCCGAAATCCCTCACAGTCAACATTACATAGGCTCCAGGTTTGACTTTAGGATGAAGTCTGCAAAATTCATCGTCGAGTTCAACCTTGCGTGTTCTAATTGTAATATTCTCACCTTCGGGCATTGCCTCGGAAGAATTTACAAGAATGTTCATTACAGCCTGGTTTATTTGATTTGGATCCGCCGATATGAATAGAGGTTCATCAGTTGGATAAAATTCTATGTCCATGGTTTTGGGGAAAGAATGTGCGGCTAGGTGGACGAGCTCGGCGATTTGTTTATTGAAATCTACAGATTTTGGCCTTACCGGAGCTTCCTGGCCAAACATGAGCAATTTGTTCACAAGTTCTGCCCCATCGCGAACCGTCCGGGCTATTGAAGCAAGATCCGCATAATCTTCGTGATCCTCAGCTTTATCCATCATTAGCAATTGGGTATAGCCAAGTATTATCTGAAGCATGTTGTTGAAATCATGGGCCAGTCCTCCTACTAACGTACCGATAGCCTCCTTCTTCTGCGCTTGTAGCATGTGTATTCTGAGAGCTTCCTTTTCCTGCTCAATTCTTTTTCGCCATGAAATATCTTCTATTATTGATACCACTCCTTTGTAAGGATCGAGAGGATCCAAAGGACTTAAAACCATGTGAGCTTCGAAAGTTTCCCCGTCTGTCCGTACCATGGTTAGATCAATTTCACCGGCGTGCCCTTCTTCAAGATATGGATACAGAAGGTTAGTTACGCGGTTAAATTCCTCGTCCGATTCATACAGTTTTCTGGCGCTTTGCCCTACCGGGAATTTTGAGTCTTCAAAACCGAACAAGTTCAGCCACGCCCGGTTACCCCAAAGAAGCGTCCTGTTATAACCGGTCAAACCAATTGCCACAGGGCACGCCTGGAGGATTGTGTTGAGTGTCCTCTCATTTTCCCAAAGGGCTTTTTCCGCTTTTTTGCGAGGCGTAATATCCTGCACAATGCCTATCCCACCGGCAACTCTGTTTTCAGAATCAACCACAGGCGCATAGAAAACGTTCACCCAGGACTTTCCCTTCCCATTGCCAGAAGTATATTCGCCAGAATATTGTCCGGTTTCACCGGCCAGGGCCATTTTGAGAGCGTCGACCAGGACCGAATTTCTCAACGAAGTCAGTAGATTGACACCCACAACTTTTTCTTTGGGGGAGCCCAACAGATCTAGTAGAAATGGATTAATATCAGTAACAACCCCTTTGGTGTCAAAATGAATAAAACCTATAGGAGAGGTATTAAATATGGTGGCGTAATTTTTCTCAGATTTTGTTAAAGCGTCTTTAGTCCTTTTAAAATCTTCGATGTCAACTCTGGTTGATTCCAAATGAGCCACTCGTTCCCGAAGCTCATTTATTTCAGCAATAAGTTGTTGCCTGTCTTTATCATGATCCAGCGTAGTGTTAAGTGTCATTGGCTTAAAATAATAACCTGCGTAACTATAATTAATTGCACGTACACTTCTGCAATATCTCACGAAAAGACACCTCAAGACAAAGCAAAAAAATGTTACGGATGAAGTATGAATATGAAAAAATTGGCAGGGATCCAACGACTTCAAGACACCACCATCCGGTATATCACCAGATCATAGTGCATCCTGTTAGGGAATGGCAGTCGCTCACCGGGTAGGGGTTTGGAAATCTGAGGTGGTATGACTAGGCAACGTTTTTTTCAAGACGCGCCACTACTGCGCCCCACCCCCCCGCATTGGGAGGGGCTTGGGCAAAACTTTTGACTAGCGGATGTTTCTTGAGGATCGCATAGACTTGATTTCGGAGAATTCCTTTGCCTTTTCCGTGTATAATCCTGATATCCAGAATATTGGCGTCTAGACAAGTCTCTATATAGTCATTGATGAGAGTTCCGATCTCCTTGGGCAGAAAAGTGTGGAGATCAAGAACGCCATCGATGGGCAGATCTATCGGCTCTTCCATTTTTCAGCTTTTTTCAACGAATTCCACAATATTCCCATCAGGATCTTTAACCATAGCGATACGGGTACCTGGTCTAATTTCCTTTTCTGGAAACGTAAATTCCACGTTGAGATCTTTTAGCCTGGAACAGAGTTCAGACAGGTTAGTGATGACAAAAGTAATGTAACGGAACCCAAGCTGGTTTTCCAGTCCCGAGGCTCCCTTGGGTGGAACCACTTTTGGAGCAATCAATTTCAGGTCACTGCCGCCAAATCGCAGACGGTACATTTCTCCGAACCATAAGGGCACGGTCTCAATAAACTTCAATCCCAGCAAATCCTGATAGAAGTTTAAGCTCGATTTAATATCACTTACGATTATTCCAAGGTCCATGGCCTCTTTGGCTGGTTTCATCATTTTCAGGGATCCTTCTTACCCGATGGCTCTAATTTTTCTTTCTATGGTCCTCTCTTGCATAGGAACTGGTGGCGGGACCGGCTCACCGGAAATCTTTTTGACTGCTCCGAAACGGGGGGGACAAACTTCCAAACAGGTCCCACATTTAATGCATTTCTCCTGATCAATTACATGGATGAGGTTTTTGCCACCAGTAATAGCATCAGCAGGACATCTTCTCATGCAGGTTGAGCAGGCCTGGCATTTTTCGGGATCTATATAGTAAGACACCACTTCATCAAACAATCTGTCAATTTCATCCTTCGTGAAAAGCGTCTCATATTCGTCCGGACTACTGAGGCGAGCCCCCAGTTTGGTCTGGTTCACCATTTTGATATATGGAACCAGCTTCATTACTTCGGCGACTCTCGATTTCACTTCGGTCCGGCCCAAACCTTCGCTTTTGCCGAGTGGCCCGAGTTTTTTCACCTGTCCGACAAAACTGTTCACAGCTTCGGCAAACAGGTTAGCTTCAGCGCCGGACATAAACTCGATCCTTAACCTCTGAGGGTTCAAGCCTATGCGCTCCATTATTCTTTTGGCCAAAAGGGTCATGTTAAGGGCGTGGTAATTGCCATGAGTGACATAATTGCACTCGTTCAAATGGCAACCACCGATAAATACCCCGTCAATTCCTTTGGAGAAAGCCTTGAACACATATCCAAGGTCGACCCGCCCGGAACACATGACACGAATAAGCCTCATTTCAGTTGTATATTGTAGTCTGGAAACTCCAGCTAAATCGGCTGCGCCGTATGCTCACCAGTGGCATACGAATCCCAAGACTTTTGGTTTGAAATCAAGTCTTGCGCTCATACTCTCTCACCTCCTGTCAGTAATCCAGGCCCTATTCTCTGATACGTCCCTAGACATATCCTACCGCAGCGTCGAGTTCCCTTGCGGGCTCTTCTTCGGGAAACGCCACATCAATTTCACTCAGGAGTTCTTCATCGGTAAAATGTTTCAGTTGTATAGCGCCCGTAGGACACTTTGTGTTGCAAAGCCCGTCTCCCTTACACAGGACAGGATTGACCGTAGCCTTCTTTGCTTTCTTGACATCCCTGAGTTCCAGGACACCATAAGTGCAGGCCGCGACACATGCGCCACACCCAATGCACTTGCTTTCATCCACTTGAGCTACTGAGCCAGACGCTACGACAGTGTCACGTGAAAGGAGCGTCAAGACGCGTCCCGCGGCTCCATAAGACTGATTGATCGTTTCCTGTATGAACTTGGGGTAATGCGCCAGCCCACAAAGGTAGACACCATCCGTTCCAAATTCAACAGGCCTCAATTTCACATGGGCTTCCTTGAAGAATCCATCTGGGCTAAGAGTAACTTTGAACAAAGCGGCCATTTCTTTCGTTGCCGCTGATGGAATGATGGCAGCCGCCAACGAGATGATGTCCGCATCCAGAACCAGCTTCTTGCCCAGGACAAAATCAGTCGCCGTAACTTTTAGAACTGATCGGCCATCTTCCGCTTCACCGACTTCCACCTCAGGCGGATCCTGCGGCTCATAGCGAATGAATTTGATATCCTTGTTGGAAGCTTCCCGGTAGTAATCCTCGTTGAACCCATAGGTCCTCATATCCCGGAACAGAATGTAAATATCCATCTCCGGATTTACTTCCTTGAGCTTCAAAGCGTTCTTTACCGCCTGACTGCAACACAATCGGCTACAGTAATTTCTGTCCTCGTTCCTGCAACCTACACACTGGATCATCACCAGGCTTTGCGCATTAACTATACTCTCATCTCCACGGCTGATCCGCTCCTCCAATTCGAGGTGGGTAGTTACCCTTTCATCCTCTCCGTAGAGGTATTCAGTAGGTGTATACAGATCGGCGCCTATCGCCAGGACCGCCGCTCCGTGTTTTATTTCTGCCAATCCTCTGTCGGACTGAACAGAAGTCACAAAATTTCCAACATAACCCGTGGCTTCAGTGATTGTCGCATTATGATAGACATGAATTGAAGGGTCTTTGTACACCTTTGCTATCAGGTCACGGAGATACTCCTGGACATCCAGCCCATCCAGCGTGGAATGAATCCTTCTCGCTATTCCACCAAGCTCCCGGTTTTTTTCAACCAGGTGGACTTCATGTCCCTGCTTGGCAATTGAAAGAGCGCAATTCATGCCCGCTATGCCTCCACCAACCACCAGGACAGCCTTGTTTACGGGCAGGTCGAATTCTTGTAGTGGCTCCAACTGGCAAGCCCTTGCTATCGACATCCGGATTATGTCCTTTGCCTTTTGTGTGGCAGCTTCCTTTTCCTTTGAGTGAACCCAGGAATTGTGCTCCCTGATGTTCGCCATTTCCATGTAATATTGGTTGATCCCGGCTTCACGAACGGTATCCCTGAACAGGGCTTCCAGAGTTCTTGGACTGCAAGCGGCTATAACCACACGGTTGAGTCCTTTTTCCTTTGTTATATCGGTAATTTCCTTGGCCGAATTGGTAGCGCATGAAAACAGCTGTTCCTGAGCATGGACAACATTGGGCAGCGTTTTGCAATACTCCACTGCCTCGGGAACATTTACTATTCGACCAATATTTGCTCCACAATGACACACGAAGACACCTATCCTTGGCTCCTCGTTGGAAACGTCCCTTTCCGGTGGGTAAACTCTTTCCTTTGAAAGGTTTCCTCGCCTGTAGTTAAGGAGTTCGCCGATTTGGGATCCTGCTCCACTTGCGCTGAAGACCGACTCGGGAATGTCAACAGGCCCCTGGAATCCGCCGCTTACGAAAATCCCCGGTCGGCTTGTGGCCATTGGATTCACAGTATTGATCTTGCAAAAATCATGAGGGTTGAGTTCGACGCCGAATTTGGCGGAAATGGATTTCACATCTACGGGTGGATTCAATCCAACGGATAATACCACCATGTCGAACTCTTCTTCCTTTACCCCTTCTTCGTTCGTAGAATAGCGAATCGTGACGTTCTTTGTTACTGGATCCTCCCTGACTATCGAGACATAGCTTCTGATGAATCGAATACCCGGGAGCTTTTCCGTCCTCTGGAAGTAGCGTTCAAAATCCTTTCCGTAGGAACGGATATCGTTATGGAATATTGTACACTGCGCATCCGCGTCGTGATCTTTGGTCAAAATCACCTGTTTTTGGGTATAGGTGCAGCAGACTCCCGAACAATAGCTGTTCTCCCCTTGAGTGACTCTTCTGGACCCTACACATTGGATCCAGGCTATTTTGTGCGGATGCTTCCTGTCCGACGCCCGCAATATCTCTCCCTGATAGGGACCAGTGGAACATAGCAGTCGCTCAAAATCCATACTGGTTACAATGTTTGCAAACTCACCGTAGTGATACTCGGCTTTCACCTTTGGATCGAAAGGCTCAAGTCCTGGAGCTAGAATTATAGCCCCAACCTCGATTTCCCTTTTCTCCGGTGTTTGATTCAGATCTATCGCCTGGTTTTTACACACACCTTCACAGATCCGACACTTCTTTTCTTTCAGGTAAAGACAGCTTTCGTCAATATAAGCAATCAGTGGAATAGCCTGCGCGAAGTATATGTGTACGGCTTTATTAAGCGATATCTCCTGATTATACTGGTCCGGATATTGCGCTGGGCAATATTCGACACACGTAGTACAGCCTGTGCATTTGTCCTCGATTATATATCTCGGCCTTTTCGTCAGGCTCACCTTGAAGTTTCCAACATCGCCTTCCACACTGTTAACTTCAGTGTATGTCAAGACCTCTATATTTGGGTGCCGGCCGACCTCGACCAGCTTTGGCGAGAGAATTCACATGGAACAATCATTAGTGGGGAACGTCTTGTCCAGTTGCGCCATGTGACCGCCAATACTAGGCGATTTCTCAACCAGGTATACCTTGAACCCGGCAGTGGCAAGATCGAGAGAGGCCTGAATGCCACTGATTCCTCCACCAACGACCATAACGTCCCCGTAATTATTATCCCGGAAACTGTTGCTAACCTGTTCAACAACTAGTTCGTTTTCCACTTTCCGTAACCTCATTGGCCTGCATGTCCGGACGCCAAAAACTCTAGTTTCCAGTTAGCCGGTTCCATGCCGTTGTTATGCATAGTTCGATTCACGTGTTTAATCTAAATCTAGGGGTATCTTGCACTGATTACACTTCATCGCTCCCCGAAAAACTTTGTTACCACATTGAGGACAAAAGTACCGGGCTTCTTCATCGCTGATCCACTTTTCAGTTCCGACTTCTTTCCTGTAGGGAACAGCCCGAAGAATGACCTTTTTCCCAACGGTCATCGGAAATTTGTCAATGTGTTCGCACGGAAATTCATCACACTCATGACAACCCGTATATTCCTTTTGCTGTGAACAGTTTCTGATATCACACTGGCGACAATGCATGAATAGCTCGTCAGACAGGCAACCACGGCAACGAATGTCGTCCGCCGAAAGAGATTCACTGTTAGGGAGCACACCCTTCCCCGCTGTCCCTCCCCTGTAAAGATTGGCGAGCTTTTCCTTTAGTTTGATGTTGTTATCACGATGAGCGATATAAACAGCGCACACACCGCAATAAAGGCCGCAAGGAGAAACCAGGTCCGGGTTTTTTGGCATAGCCTTCAGAGCTCCCGTTTGTGTCAGAATAGAATTTGTCCCGACAAAGTAAGATTTTTAAGGTTCTCTATATAACTTCCTGGACTATTTCCGTTATGTCCTTCACTTCTATCTTTTCAGCAGCATTCGTGGTTACCCTACTGTCCTCCAGCATAGTGACGCAATAGGGACAGGCAGTCGCCAATACTTCGGCCCCAACTCCGAGAGCTTGCTCTATTCTTATATCACTGAACCTCTCGCCCTTCTGGGTTTCCATCCAAACCCTTCCGCCGCCGCCGCCGCAACAGAGACTATCGTAGCGGCACTCGGGCAGCTCGCTCAGTTCAAGACCCGGAATCTTTTTTAAGACGTCTCTGGGCTCATCATAGATCCCGTTGTGTCGGCCAAGGTAGCACGGGTCATGATAGGTCACTTTCTTCGGATAATCCTTCTTAAACTCGAGCTTCCCTTCATTTACCAGATTCAGGAGAAACTGGGATATATGAATCAGTTCAAAGTTAACCCTGAATTCCGGATATTCGTTTTTGAAGGTATGGTAACAATGAGGTGAAGAAACAAGGATTTTCTTTACACCGTGATCGATGAAGGATTTGATGTTTTCTTTGGCCAGTCGCTTGAATAATTCCTCGTCACCTGTTTTACGGATACTTTCTCCGCAGCAGTTCTCTTCCGCTC